>JAGVGX010000073.1 GCA_020056865.1 Desulfobacterales bacterium | reverse complement strand
CCTCGAAAAGGAATAATCTTTACCCCGGGGTCCACACCGCACAATCTGGCAACCCGATCTGAATGCAGTCCTGCACAGTTTATAAGAAAACGGCATGAAATCGTCCCTTTTGTGGTTTCCAGCAATAACCGGTCTGTTTGGCGTCTGAATCCAAAAAAACGGGCGCCTGTTTGAATAACGCCTCCCTGCCGAAGAACCTGATCAGAAAGTTTTTCTGTAACTTTTCTGTAATCAACAATACCGGTATCAGGCACAAAAAGACCTGCAATCCCCGAAGCAGCAGGCTCATATTGTCTAATTTCCTTGTGGTTTAATCGCTTAATATGTTTCAGACCATTGGCGCGTCCTCTTCGTTCCAGCTCAAGCAGTGTTGGTATTTGTTTTTCACTAACCGCTACAACTATTTTTCCGCATTGTTCAAATAAAATATTTTCCTGGCTGCAGAACCTGTAAAGAGCCTCACGGCCGGCACAACAGTTATTCGCCTTAATAGAGCCGGGTTTATAGTAAAGGCCTGAATGAATAACACCACTGTTGTTACCTGTCTGATGAGATGCAAGTTGATGTTCAGCTTCCAATACAACCAAAGAAACTTCTTGTTTTGATGCTAAAGCAGCCGCTGTTGCAATACCAACGATTCCTCCGCCGATAATAGCAATATCAAATTTGGGCAGATGCATTTCAAATAAAAATGGGCTTTTAACGTAGTTTAAAAAAGGGGTGTTATAAAAACAACACCCGCATGATATTACCGGAAACTTTTTTTATTATTACCATATTATCTATCATCTTTACATAAGGATGCCAAACTTTTTAAACCATATCATTGACCCTGTTTTTCACTATCGTTTTACAGGCCTGTCATGGAAAATAAGATTGTTTTCTTTGGTTTTCATGTTTACTCATCTTCAGGCAAACCGAGCGGATTCACCATCCAGCGGTTGTTCTTTTCATCTTATTTTATACTCGCCCTTTTAAATCTGTTTTTCCAAAGAGAATGTCTTTGAAAAAATTCCCAGATCTGGTCTGTTGAGATATCGTTTGACACCGGTCCTACAAGACTTTCAGGAAGATATTGAGATCCACTGGGCCACGTATGTCCCATTTTTTCAACCTTGCAAAACGTTACTTCCGATCCATTGCTGCCATTATAGCTTATGCAATTGGCATTTCCATTGTCATATACGACAGTATATTTCTGAGAACAGCCAAGAATACGAAGCCATGCATCAACAACTTCACCTGGCGACATTCTTGTATAAGGGGCCTTCCCACAAGCACCTGCAGGCTGACTTCCATCATAGGGGTTACAAGGATCATCCGTCCCATGGATACCCATTACTGAAACAGGTATTGAAGGAACACAGTTTTGTGGGATCGCTGTAGGCGCAACAACAGCCACTGCAGCAATCTTATCTGACAATTCACAGGCAAGTCGATTGACCATTAAGCCACCATTAGATATGCCTGTGGCATATATTCGATTCGGGTTTACATTGTATTGAAGTCTCAACTTTGCAATCATTTTGGATATAAATCCAACATCATCGGTAGATCCACAGCATTCTCCTCCTTGCCATTCACCGCCATTCCATCGTGTAGATGACGGTTGCCACCATGATATGCGAGTTGCGGCAGGTATCGCCAGAATAAATCCATATTTGTCAGCGATCTTGTCAATACCATCCTGATATGCAGAGTCAATATCACCACCAGCGCCATGGAGATAGATTACAACGGGTTTTTTCCGGCTTCCTTGACCATAATTTGAAGGAAGGTGAACACCGTATGTCCTTTTTATACCGTCATGGTACAGTGAAAATATTGGATCCGGCGGTGTATCAGAAGTCAAAGCATCTGATGGGGTTATAACCTCTTCTGGTGCTGTTAAATCGCCTGTAGTTTCTTGACCAATAACTAAAAAACAGCAACCAAAAGAAATTAAGAGAACTACAAAAGCAATTTTCTGGTATTTTTTTCTTATCATTACAATCCTCCTTTTAAACCGGTTATTATGCAATTTTATAAATACAGGAATAAGGCATAAGTTGAATACGAAGCGCTGGTACCTTTTCAGATGGCATCTTACAGTGAATGCTTATACTTTACTGCCTTTTTAATATCCATAATGCTTCAATTAAAACTGAACCTGCAAATGAACAAACTTATCTTCTTGGGAAGTACATTTTCGGGAAAAGTGCCACGTTTGGTCATCGCTTGATAAGTGGCGGCAGAAACTGAAGATTTTTTTGAAGGAAATACAAAGCCTAACCTGGTTGAAACATCTAAAAACTCGTGCCCTTTTTTTCCTATTTTATATTTTCCTGATAAATTATCTCCAAAATATAAGGTAGTTCTTTTTTTAACATCCTTTAAATCATAAGGCCTATTTTTAAAGGTAAAATCCATCAAATGTCTTAATTTGAAATAATTATCTTTAAGTCCGGAGGTGGGGTTATCTTTTAAATGAGCAAAAATATTTTTGTAAAGTACATGTTCACAATAGCTACCTTTTTTTAAGCTATCATTTTCAAAACCTAACCGTCTATTTTCAAAAAAACGGATATGCCCACGATTAAATATGCAACCACTACTTCCATAACAAGCACCCGGATGATACTTTGGATATTGACCTAAATCACCGTACGCTTCAGACGTTATACTCCTTTTTTTTGTTTCAGATGGCTCATTTGCTTCTGTTTTTTCTTTTTCAAGTCTAACTATTTTTTTTTGAATCGAACATATAAATTCGGAAGTTTCTATTATTTTATTTTCATTATTTTTTTGATATAAAAAACCTGTTTTAAAAATAAAATGTTTGAGATTCATTACTTTCCAATCCGTAATTACCATAAAAAAAATGCCCGCGAGGAGAGAAAAGGATAAAAAAAACGTAATCAATTTTAGCAAATAACCACGCCTGATAAAACCGGATTGTAACGTATCGATTTTCACTTTCTATCCTTTATTTCCCTAAGCAGGTTTTATCTTTTTCATTTAAGCCAAGGAATCTTTATGTTTTTTATCAAAGCAGGAAGAACGACACGCATAACACACAGAAAGATATAAAAATTATATCCGAATGCTATTTTACTGCAAAGCAACACTTATGCCGAAACAGGATAAAGAGGAACTGATGGCTGCTTCTAAACATATTTCATCTAAATTAAATGATAAAAATTAATGAGATATATTCAGTTTTTTTTCGCCATATTATGTATAGAGCAAGATGAAGGAATCAAAAGGGAAAGTTTAAACTATTTTCTTGGTATGATTTTGTACACCATTTATATACATTAAAGCATACGGTTCGAATAAATAACAGATGTCAACTGCCAGGGTTCAATGCGAGTAATCACCTTGATTGAAGATGAAGATATCGTCAAAAAGATCTTGAAACATCTTGAGATGTGGGAGGTGAAGTACAAACCACGCCCCAAAAAGCTACTGCCCGCCAATTGATGTGTTTCCTGTATACGACGAGCAGCCGGGATATCTGCAACCTAAAAACATAGATTTTACATTATGCAATTATTAAATTGCAGTCATTGCCAAATCTGATAAACTCTTATATAGTGATAGAATATGGATATTAATTAGTTAGGATAAATGATAAACTTATAAGATATAGACGTTATCGCAAATTAAACTTTGCCTATATTGATGAGGTCTCTATGCACGAACTACACAGATGCCCGTTTTTACTTATTGCTGGTTGGATATGCAACAATTTGAACTAATTTTGATCTATTTATATGACCGGGTTATTCTCCGGCGGCCGTTAGTTACACTTGTCATTCTTCTATCAGTAGTATCATTTTTTGGGTACCACGCAAAAGATTTCCGTCTGGATGCGTCTACTGAAACACTGTTGCTGGAAAACGACAAGGATCTCCTTTATTCCCGGGAAATCGACGCCCGTTATAAAAAACAGGATTTTTTGCTGGTTGCCTATACGCCGCATGATGACCTTTTTTCAGACAAAACACTTTCCAGCCTTACCCGGCTGCAGGATGAAATAAAAAAGCTGGATATGGTTTCATCGGTTGTTTCGCTTCTGGATGCACCGCTTCTGGAAAATTCACCTGTTTCGATTAAAGAACTGGCAGGCAACATCAGAACGCTTGCTTCCCCGGATGTTGATAAAAATCTCGCGAAATCGGAAATCCGCAAAAGCCCACTATACCAAAATCTGCTGGTTAGCCCGGATTTAAAAACAACCGCGCTTCAAATCAACCTTAAACCCGATTTGATGTATGATAAATTGATGGCACGCTTGGACTATCTGCGAATGAAAAAGGCCGGCAAGGAGCTGACCAAAGAAGAGCGGGTTGAATATCGAAATGTTTCCGTGCAGTTTCAGTCGCACCGTGACAAAATAAAAAAACAGCGACACGAAAACATTAAGGCATTGCGCTCTGTCATAGATCGGCACAGGTCTGATGCGAAAATTTTTTTAGGAGGTGTCGGCATGGTTGCCGATGATTTAATTACTTTTGTGAAAAATGACCTCCTTGTTTTTGGTATCGGTGTTTTTATTGTTCTGATCATCACGCTTGGACTGATTTTTAAAAAAATCCGATGGGTTTTCCTGTCCATGTGTTGCTGTGCTTTTTCTGTTATCACCATGATAGGAATTTTGGGAATGACTGACTGGGAAGTAACAGTCATCTCGTCAAATTTTGTCTCTCTCCAGTTGATTCTCACCATGTCGCTGACTATCCACATAACAGTTCGATATCTTGAAATTTTATCCGATCATTCTGAGATGACTCAAAAACAGCTTGTTTTAAACACGGTAAACACCATCATTACACCAAGTGTTTACTGCAACTTAACCACGATGGCTGGTTTCGGATCACTGGTGCTTTGCAATATTCGTCCGGTAATTACCTTCGGCTGGATGATGTTCATGGGATTGATTGTTTCTTTCTTAATGACTTTTTTATTCTATCCCGTTGTTTTGATATTGCTCAATAAAATAATGCCCAGGCTGGGAAAACAATTTGGCCATACGCTGACATCCACCGCTGCAGCCCTTGCCACGTTTCACCGGCCCGCCATATTGACCATCAGTGCCATTGCCATGGTATTTTCGATCATCGGCATTTCGATGCTTGAAGTTGAAAACAGCTTTATTAATTATTTTAAAAAATCGACTGAAATTTATCAGGGAATGTCAATCATCGATCAAAAGTTGGGGGGCACCACGCCGTTTGATGTCATCATTCATATGGGCGACACTGAAAAATCAACATCTGATGTTGTATCAAAAAATAGTTCAAACAATGCGGATAGTTTTGATGAATTCGATGAATTTGAAACAATGAAATCCGAAGATAAATACTGGTTTACATCCGATAAAATGGATCAAATCAAAAAAATACATAATTACCTCGAAAGTATTCCAGAAATAGGGAAAGTGGTTTCGCTTGGAACAATGATGGAAATCGCTGAAACATTCAATCAGGGAAAACCCCTGGATAATTTTCAACTGGCGTTGCTGTATAGCGAACTGCCGGAAAACTTTAAAGAGATAGCACTAACACCCTATGTGTCCATCAAAAATAATGAAGCACGATTTTCCATTCGGGTAAAAGACTCAGAGGAAACACTCAAGCGTGACAATCTTTTAAAACAAATACGCTACGATTTAACCCACCGGATGGGTTTAACTGAAACGAACATTCATCTCGCAGGCATGCTGGTATTGTATAATAATATGCTGCAAAGTCTGTTTCACTCTCAGATACGAACCATTGGCTTTACACTCTTGGCCCTGACCATCATGTTTTTTATTTTGTTCCGATCTTTGAAAATCGCCATTATTGCTACCTGCCCCAGCGTTCTTTCAATTGGATTGGTTTTAGGCCTGATGGGATGGTTGCATATGCCCCTTGATGTCATGACGATAACCATTGCCTCCATAAGTGTGGGCATTGCCGTAGATGACACTATTCACTACATCCACCGGTTTAAAAAAGAGTTTATGGTTGATCAAGATTATGTTAAATGCCTTAATCGCTGCCACGGCAGCATCGGATACGCCATGTATTATACATCAATTGCCATTATTATCGGTTTTTCCATTCTCGCTTTATCGAATTTTATACCAAGCATTTCGTTCGGCCTGTTAATCGGTCTGGCGATGATTATCGCATTAGGCGGAGCGCTGATACTGCTTCCAACGTTAATCATCCTCATAAAACCCTTTGGCAGGGAACTTGAAATAGCATTAGATTGAATATTTTTTTGAATATCCTCTCGGCGTGATAATAAAATCAAGATAGACCCTTGAAGCACTACTTCCAATAAATACAGTGGTCTGCATATCTATATTATCCGGTCTTATATTACCAAGTGTGGTAACAAGAACTTTCTGATTGCTTCGCATGGCACCTGTCACAATGCCTACCGGTGTTTTTTTGTCTCTGAACTCAAAAATAATTTCCAGCGCTTTTTCAAGCTGCCAATCTCTTTTTTTGCTTTTTGGATTATATAAAACAATTACAAAATCAGCCATTGCAGCAGCATGCAAACGCTTTGCTATCATATCCCATGGGGTTAACAGATCACTGAGACTGATAACAGCAAAATCATGCGCCAGGGGCGCACCAAGCAGCGACGCACCTGAAGATAAAGAAGGAACTCCCGGGACGACCTCAATAACAAGTTCTTTTTTTTTACCATTCTTGCTATTGGACGCAGGTTTTAAAATAGATATTTTATTCTTTTCGCACATTTCAAATACCAGACCGGCCATAGCGTAAATACCGGGATCACCACTTGATATAATTGCGCAGGATTTTCCTTTGCATGATATATCAATGGCTGCTTGAACTCTATCGATTTCTTTTTTCATGCCTGTTGATATAATTTCTTGATCCTTTATAAGCGGCCGTATCAAGTCAATATACGTCGTATAGCCCACAATGGTTTCAACACATGAAAGCACATCTAATGCTCTTTTTGTCATGTGTTCAGAACTTCCTGGGCCTATTCCAACGATGTAAAGGGAATTCTTGCTACAGCCACTGTGGCATTGGCTTTCTTCTGCTTTTTGACAATTAACTCCCCCTGATTTGATGCAAGAATTGCCGCTGCTTCGCATACGCTTTTTACTCCTATATGTTTTCTAACCATTTCTGATGGTCTTTGGATATGTTTTACGCTGTTAAGTTCTTTTTTATTAAAAAATTGAATTGGAATTTGAAGATCTGTAGAAAGTTCCAGCAAACCAGCCTCATCTTTTTTCAAATCTATGGTCGCAATTTGTGACACACTTTTTACTGACAGATTAAAGGTATTTAAACTATCATTAAGAAAGTTTTTTATCTCTATAAATGCTGTGTTTCTGTTGCAGCCTATCCCTGCAACAAGTGAACCAGGTCTGAGTATAAGCGTATTTTCCGGAAGATTCATGATCACATCATTAATATAAACAAAAGGCATATCTTTTTTAACTTTTTTTATTTCTTCTTTCTCAATACGCAATGCATTTACGTTTAACAGCTCTTTTTTTAATATACTAAAAGGGTCATAAACGGTTATTTTGTCTCCTGACAAAATTGCCATGTTAATATGTTTTATAGCTGCCGGGTTTTCAATAACAAGTTTTTTCTGTTTGGCTATCATATCAATAGCTGGAAGATTATGAGAATCTGTTGCTGTAGTAATTACCGGTTCTGCACCAATTAAATCAGCAACTTGTTTTGCAAGCTTATTTGCACCTCCCAAATGACCTGAAAGAAGGCTTATTGCGTAACGGCCGGCGTCGTCAACTACAACAACTGCCGGGTCAATTGTTTTATGTTTAATAATAGGGGCCAATAATCTAACCACGATTCCTGTAGACATGATACATATATGTCCATCGTATGCATGAAAGCTTTCAGCAAATGCTTCTACAAAAGAATGAAATGGTATAAAATGCCTTGATAAGGTTTTAATTTTTGCAGATACAAAAAAATCAACCTCATTGATTCTGGCTGTCAACGATGCGCCAAGTAATGCTCCTTGAGGAGTAATCGCCCAGATGGCTATTTTTTTGCCTTTATTTGGCATTATTTTTTTTTCTGCATTGGTGAGAAAAATTTTTATCGTAAAGCTTTGATTTATATTTTAATTCTTCTTTTTTGACATCAAATATTTTGCCTGCTAAAATTACTGCCTGACCCTGGATGTTTTCCTTTTTTACTGTTTCAGATAGATGCTGTGCCCGAATCAGCAGTATTTTTTCTTCAGGCTGGCTGGCCCTAAATACAACAGCACAGGTTGAATCCTTGCCATATGCCTTGACAAGTATTTTCTCAACCTGGTCTATCAGCGTCATGCTCAGATATATCGCCATGGATGCCTGATGTGATGCGAGCTTCTCAAGTTGTTCTGATTCCGGAACCGTTGTTCTTCCTGCCATTCGGGTTAATATAAGCGTTTGGGAAATTTCAGGCAACGTAAACTCTATCCCTAACGATGCTGCTGCTGCAAAAGCTGCTGTAACACCGGGTATAATTTGATATGGGATGTTTTTTTTGTCCAGTTCTGCCATCTGTTCAAATATTGCGCCATAAAGACTTGGATCTCCTGTATGAAGACGAACTACTTTTTTTTCTGAAAGATAGGCCTTTTCCATGCAGGAAATAATATCTTCTAAATGCATGGAGGCGCTGTTTAAAATGTTTGTGTCTGTCCCTGCCCATTTTAATACAGCTTCAGGTACCAGCGAACCTGTATAGATAACAAGATCGGCAGCCATAAGCGCTTTGCTTGCCTTTACGGTTATCAGTTCAGGGTCACCAGGGCCCGCACCTGCAAAAACTATCGGATATTTTTTCTTCATTCAATTTGCCTTTTAATGTTTACCTGTAATTATCCAAACAGGGTTATGAGCTTCAAGACGATCTCCCCATGGCATATTACGGCTTTTATTAATTTGGACCTGCACCGTATCTGTTTGAAATCCCAAAGCGGTTAACGTTTTTAAAGCAATCTCAATATTTTGAATCAGCACGGTGTTGATTACAATAACACCTTTTTTTTTCAATGCACTGCAAGACCGTTGAATTATTTTTTTAAGATCTTTTCCCCCACCTCCAATAAATATGCGATCCGGCACAGGCAAGTTTTCCAAACCTTCCGGAAGGGTGGCATGTATAATTTTAATGTTATGTGCATGAAACCGGTTTGCGTTATTTATGATCTGACAAATTCTGTCTTTGTTTTTTTCAACAGCATATATGGTGCCGTTTGTAATAAATAAAGAGGCTTCTATGGAAACAGAACCACTTCCAGCCCCAAGATCCCATAATATTAAATCTTTGTTATTGAGCAAAAGCTTTGAAAGGGTCACTGCTCTGACTTCTGATTTTGTAATCAGTCCGTTTTCATGATCAAACAGATGATCATCTACACCCAGATAAAGCTCTAACTGCTTTTTTATTGCGCGCACACGTTTGAGTACAACCATATTCGGATCTGAAACATCCATGCAAAACTCTTCTGAAAAATCAAACCACCTGATGCGCTCCTGGTCTGTGCCAAGCTGCTCTAAAACACACATATGGTAATTGTCTATATGATGATCTGCAAGCAGCTTTGCTATCATTGCAGGGCTATGAGTGCTATCCGTATACACGGCAATTTTATCATGGCTGCCAATAGCATCCATAAGGTTTTTTGTATCTGACCTGCCGTGCAAACTCACCACATGGACATCGTGCCAAGGCTCTTTGATACGCGAAAAAGCTGCGGCAACAGAAGTTATGTTTGGATATATGCAAACATGCTCTGCGCCCAGCGATTTAACCAGAAAAGACCCGATGCCAAAATAAAGTGGATCACCTGATGCCAAAACCACTATGGTTTTTTTGAGTATATGTTTTTTTATATAGCAAACAATATCTTTAAGATTTTTGGTAATTTGTTTTTTTTCAGCAGTACTTTTTTTGAAAAACGAAAGATGCCTTTGTCCGCCAATAAGAATATCAGCGCAATTGATAATATCTTCTTGCTCCTGCGTGATATCTTTTGGCGCTAATCCTATTCCGATGACAGATACGGGCTTCATCTACATCTCCTGTTGTGTATCTGAGTCAAAAATTAATCTGCCGTTATAGTCAAATATCATACTCTGGACATGTATCCGACTGCCGGCAAACGCTTTGGCAGATACAATCATCAAACTGCCCACATGTTCAATAATTTGCGGATAAATCCCATTAATAAAATCAAAAGCATGGCGTGCTGTGTTTGCAGACAGAATTTTTTGAGACAATGCTTCATTTTTAGTAATTTTTAAAGCCCATTCGGAAAGCTTGTTAAGGGTAAGGGTTGATTTTGATGCATGGGTATGTGCTATCTGTTGCGCTTGTTTTAAAGCTTTCCCAAAAAAAACAGCCAAAGTGATTATTTCAATGCCCTTATTTGCGGCTTCTTCCAGAGATATTTTAAAAAAATCACCAATCTGAATAAACGCCTCTTCAGGCAGGTCAACCAAATAGGATTGAGCATGTTTTTCGCTTCGCCGCCCTGTTGTTAAAACCACCTGTTTTTGTCCCATAGCCACCGCTACGGATATGGCAGATTGAATCGTGGCCGTGTATGCTTCATGGGACATGGGTTTTACAATTCCGGTTGTTCCTAAAATAGATATCCCGCCTAATATTCCAAGCCGTTTGTTCAGGGTTTTTTTTGCCAGCTTTTCGCCTTCAGGAACAAAAACCTCCACATTTACTGATAAATCAGAATTATATTCTTTTAATACATCTTTTACTGCGGCAGTTATCATTTTTCGGGGCCCTGAATTAATTGCAGGCTGGCCTTTGGCCACTTCCAGGCCCGGTTTGGTGACGATCCCAACGCCTATGCCACCGGTGATTCGTATTTCTCCCTGCTTTTGCGTTTCAGGGCTATGATCAACTGTAACCCTTGCCCCTATGACTGCTTTATGGGTAATATCAGGGTCATCTCCGGCATCTTTTATTACCGTACACACAGCAGTAGACGCATGTTCACGTACACAGGTATGCAAGGGGATAAGGATACTTCCTTCGGATAAAAAATCTATTTTTACCTTAGATAACGCTTTTTTATTAAGCAGCATGGCCAGGGCGCCTTTTGCAGCAGCTGCTGCTGCCGTACCTGTTGTAAACCCTGTTTTAAGCTTTTTTTTTTGTGGCATTTGTTTTGTCAGACTAAATAATAGTATACAACACCGATGATAACAATGCTTAACACCCTGAATCCTTGTCCCATCAGCATAAGAGATGTCCCCATTTTAGGAGAAAAAATACCGATATATCTGGGCAGTTGATGCCTGATCGTACGAATGGGAGACGCAATAACGTTGCCTACAAGCAACGCCAATACAGTCTGTTTGCATGTAATAACGCCCGCATTTAGCAGCGCGCCTGCTGCAGCAAAGCCTGAAGTAAATTCAGCCACAAAACTTAAAATAACTACTGATAAGGACTCTATGGGCATAACATGAGTGACAACCTGTAAGGCAACTATTTTAGGTAACAGATCAAAAAAACCCATTTTGTTTAATATGAACACCAAAATATATGTTGGAACAACATAAACAGCTATATTCAGCATGCGATCTGGTATTTTGTTTTTTATACTTTCCCAGAAACTGATCTTTTTTTTCTCCTTATAATGCCTTATTTCTTCCCCTTGGTTTTTTTTCTCCAGAGTATATCTACTTAATGAATGATCAAAGTGACCAAAAATTATAAAAAGGAAGGTTCTAAATAGGGTGGCTGCAAAGGTAATCATAAAATAAATTACACCTGCTGTGCCTGTTAAGGGAATGACGATAAAACATGTAGTAGGCAAATGTAAAAAATATGCAGGCATCTGATTGATAAAATTTGAAAGATAAAGTTGCCTTTTTGAAATTTTACCTTCTTTATAAAAGTCAAGCAGCATGGCATTTGATGTAACTCCTGAAAAAAAAGCGGTAGTAAATGCTGCACTGCACTGTCTCCCCAGATTTCCGAATCTGAACAAGGGACCTGCAAGTCTGGATACATAGGTTGTCCATCCTAAAAATTCAAGCAACTGACCTGTAATTAGACCTAAAAGTATAACCATCAGCAGGCGAATAAGCGGCCATAATAATTTTGCAAAAACAGTTTCAAGATCAAGCCCGTGAATCGCAACAAATCCGTACACCAGAATACCGGACGAAATGACGCCTGAAATAAACAATAGCCTGTATCTTTTCATGTGTTTATTTAGAGCCATTTTTATTGTGTTTTGCAATAATAAGCGTCCAGTAATCCGGGGGCATGGTACTGAACTGATTAATGTCTGTGACTATTTTTTCTTCAGGAAGCCCGCAGCTGGTAATACCCACACTGTTTTGAATAAAATCAGATTCTTTAATCGAATCGATAATGTCGTCAATATTTTTGTATGCCTTTAAAAAAACAATATTTTCAGGTTTCTGGTTAAGAGTTCTCAAACAGCCGCCACCATTCACGCCAGACATGATCATAAGAGTTTCTTCTCCTTCAACAAGAGGGATATTAACTCTTGAGGCCGCCGCCTGATAGGAGGTAATCCCTGGTATGCTTTCAATGTGTATGTCCGGAGCAAGCTGTTGCACATGTTTCAAAATATAACCGAAGGTAGAATAGGTTAATGCATCGCCAAGTGTTATAAAAGCGCCATTTCTTCCCTGTTTGAGGTCGTGT
>JAGVGX010000262.1 GCA_020056865.1 Desulfobacterales bacterium | reverse complement strand
TGTTTATACGGCCACAGGGCAGCTTCCCCATGGAAGCGCAGGCAATGTAACGTATCGTGAGTTGAGTGTTGATGCCCGTTTTTTTGCAGACACCGTTGATCGCTGGCAAAAGGGACGCTTGCCGGATCGGCTTGATATTGATTTGAATGTATCGGATATAAAGCTTTCAGGTACTCTTGACGGTATTTATGATGATCTGCGCGTTGCTTTTATATATGCAAAACATAAGGCAAAATATGTATTGCAATCATGGGTGTACCATCTGGTATTTTGTGCTTTAAGTGGAAGAGAAAGTGTTTTTTTGTGCAAGGACGCTGTGATAAAATTCGATTATGTTGAAAACAGCTTGGATATTTTGAAAGAATTGATCGTTATTTACAAAAAAGGGACGACCATCCCTCTTTGTTTTTTTCCGGAATCTTCATTTGAATATGCATCTAAACGGCTCATGCAGGGCAAAACAGAGCAAAGCGCCCTTGATGCTGCCCAGATGCGCTGGGCCGGAAATGACTATATAAAGGGAGAGTCGGAAAATCC
The DNA here is from genome assembly GCA_020056865.1 of Desulfobacterales bacterium. The sequence continues at coordinate 7,499 of JAGVGX010000262.1, read as the reverse complement.
TTATTACAAACGCTGTTTTGGAGAATTTGCGTTGCACGACCAGCCTCTTGCCGAGAAATTTAAGATGCTGGCGGAAAAGATTTTTACCCCTGTTTTTTTGCATTGCAACAAGACCATCCAATAAACGGGCCGGCGCATTTGCCGCAACAATTTATTTAAAATAAAACCAATTGCAGGCAGTTTTGTTATCGTATTGGACTATCCCGGATGTGCCCACCGTTTCTTCAGATGCCATATGCGCCAAAATTGCCATTTCCGGTTTTACCCTGGCTATAAAACGGTTAAGGTGTGTATCTCTGCCCACGACCGTTGCAGCACAGGGTTTGCCGGTATGGTCATAAATAAGAATAAACGATTCAATTGTTGCTTTGCCGTTGAGTTCTTTAACAACGTGAACCAGCGGGTAGGGTTCTTTTTTTTCATGTCTGGAGGGTTGCCATGCTGTGTTGCCTGGGGTTGCACTGTATATGCCGATGACGTGTTTGCTTAAAAACCAGCTGATGGTCTGTATCAGCCCATATTCTTCGGGCTCTTTCCGAAGGGTATCCATCATTGTGCAAATGGCATGAAGGGTGTAATTGTTCCCAGGCCCGCCAAAATAAGGCAGTCCTCCTGTGATGGTAAGCGGTCTTGAATCATGGGGCGATATATTCAGCATGTCTCTTACGATTCGGGGCACACATGGGAAACAACTGTAAAAATCAAAATATTTGATATGGTCTATGGAAAGAGGAATCTGCATCAGGGCATGATCGACAGCTTCAGTTACCGATGGGCTTGCCCATAATTCGGGGCGCTGTGAAACATAAAAGTTGTCTTCAGCAGCAGCATATCCGCGTAAGAATATGATTTTGTCTTTTGGAACGCCCATGGATTCGGCTTTTGCCAGATTTGTCATGATAACAGCAGCCGCCTGATTCACCGACATATTTGCACACATGGATTTGGTGTAGGGAAAGGCCACCATCTGGTTGTTATCATTTATGGTTGCGATTGCTTCCGGTGACAGTGCTTTTTTTGACCATGAAAAGGGATTTTCAGATGCGATGCTTGAAAAGTTTGAGCAAAACAGAGACAGTTCATCTATATGCTCTTTCATGGTTTTGCCCCAATGCCCACGCAATGCATTTTCAAAAAGAGAATACATCTGGACCGGCAATGTTAAGGCATAATCGGTTTCAAGATCCGTGTTTGGGTTCCTGATGTCTCCAATATATTTGGTGGAGGCTGATGTTGTTTTGGTTTCGTTGATGACCATGGACAGAGCATCTTTGAAATGGTGGATGTTTCCATGGGTATAAAATGATTCAGCCCCGCATATAAGCACCAGCTCGGATTTTCCTGAGTAAATGTTTTCAGCCGCAAGATTGACAAACCATTGAGGTGCTGCACCGCCAATTCCTGTGTACCCGGTTGTTGAAGGGGTCATGTTGAGATTTTTTGCCAGATCATCGCAGGGTGATGTCAGGTGTTTGGACAGACAGTTTACGACATACATCGTGTCTATCATATATGAATCGTCAAGGGTTGCATCTTTTAAAGCGCTGCGACTGACCTTGGCCATAAAGTCGACAGGGTCGATTTGTTCCTTGGTTTTTTTGCGATGTGTTAGCTGTGCTGCTCCGATAAGTACCGGTGTTCTGGTTTTGTCCATAAACATGTTTGCCTTTTTAAATTATTAGCCTTTTGAATTACATCAATGAAGGTTTATTGGCACAGGTGTTGCATTTATCTTTTCTTATATGTTCAAAAAGTTTTTTGCAGTCGTAATCTTCAGGGGCTTTGGTCAGAATGTTCTCTATAGTTGGTTTTTCATATTCGATACCCGAATCCCGGCCGACAGATTCCCTGTACAGGGCAAGACAGTATTTTGTAGCCCCATCAGACAGTGTTTTCTGGAAAGACATGATGTTGTTTATATCACTGGTGTCAATGGCATGATCTCCATATTGACTGATATATATTTTTGTAACAATATCTAAAATCTCCGGATCAAAACGAATGGTTTTATGATTAGCAGGTTCGGAATCGGCCAAAGCTACTTGATCGATAAAATCATTTGCTTTCATACGGATATATGCAAGTATTTTGTGGGGGAGGTTTTGAGGGAGAACGTCTTCAGGCGAAGAACTGTCGAGCTCTTTTTTAAATGAAAATGTCATAACAATAAATTCTCCATGCAGCTTTTTTTACAAGTAAAACATTAGATGCTATTTTTTATATCCTTAATAATATAACACAAAAAAAAAATTGTAAATATTATGTTACGGTTGGATTTTTTTATTATGTTTTTCCAGGTTCCCATACAAAACTGTTGTGAGTAAAATCAATATATGCTACTGAAATAAGGACATTTATGTTTTTTTGTTTTTATTATTTATTATATGATGCAGGAGGAAAATATACATGATGAAAAATAAATTTGTAGTAATCATTTTGCTGGTTGCTGTTGGGCTTGTCTTTCAGGTGGTATTATATATGGCGGATTCAAAAAGTGCGCCTGAAAAAGCAGTGGTTGCGTTTGCCAAATCGTATTTCAGGCTTGATCCTTCCATAGCTGACATGCTTTGCAGCGATATTATGGAAGATGAAAATATTGTGGCTGATTATCTTCATCTTGTTGAGAAAGAAGCAGGGCTCCAGGGTTTTGGCAACCCTATGAAGACGTATTGTCTTTATGATATTTCGACAAGAAAATTGAATATAGACGCGCAGCATGCTGAAATACAATTGGTATGCAAAAAAAAAGTTGCAATAAATCCGTTATATTTCTGGGTTGCAAGGCTGTTTGATTTAGGTGAAACGTACACGGTTGATGAGATTTTCCATGCCGTCAAAGAAGAAGGGAAATGGAAGGTTTGCGGAGATTTTTATACTTTGGCAAAAAACTGATTAAACAAGAGTTAAGAGGCATGTTGTGCAGGAATTGACAGAATCTCAAAAAGGAAGACTTGCCATCAGAGCGTTTAAGACAATTGCAGATGCGCTTGCTTTAAGGGGGTATTATAAACCGTCGGGGACATCCGGTCAGACGCTTGAACATGCACTCAGGGATATCAGCCCTGAAATTTATGGTTCTTTGGATGATGCCAGAAGCATTGAGATTAAAGGGCTGCAATATGTTATTGACCGTCTTCCCGCAGGGATTGAAGAATGCACGAAAATCATTTTGACTGCAAAGGAAGATTTTGACCACACATCTTTTAAAAAAATTGAACCCCCAAAAAGAAGAAGAACATCGTACAGAGTGAGTAAAAGCGAAATTTGCTTTGTTATTACAAGAGGATGGAGTGAAATGTATGATGTCCTGACACATTTGACGTTTCTTAATATTGAAGCGTATAAAATATATAATAAAATGATGAATAAATCAGGGCATAAAACATTAGAATGGAAAAAATTAGAAGAAGACTTGCATTTGGAAAACAGCCTTGAAGGAGAACGGTTAGACAAGGCCATATGGAATTTAAGTATTCTCATAGGAAGGACATATCAGGAGACCAGAGACGTTTTTGAATCTCTTGAGAAAGGACGAAAACATGCGGACAGTAATGCCGGTCTGTTTAAAATCATTTATCGTCTTGGCAAACGTGTAGAAAATGAAAAAACATCAAAAGACAATGAAATGCTCGTATATTTTACCCCATCGTTTCATAACATGGTGGGGCATCATATTTACAGCCGCACTTGGGCGAAGTTTATTAAAGAAAAAATTTCAGAGCTTAAACTTGTCTGCAGACCTGTTCATATTATTAGTGCCAACATGCACAGTTTCGTCAATTTGTTGTATGGATATGCTGCATTAATAAAAAACAAAAAAAAGACCGAACATGAAGACATCTATGCCTTTATCAACTCTATTAAAAATAAAACGGATAAAATAATTGATTTTGCAAAAAAACATGGCTTTTATGAACTTAAAGACGTTTCAGGAACGCACATTGATTGTCAGATTATAGATACGGCGATGTTGGCGGGTGTCTCTTTACATCCTGCGTTGAACGTTGAAAAGAAGAACCTGACAGCAGACAGCCCCATTTTGATGGTGATCGATTATGCATTTGGAACACAGGCATTTGAAATTATGGAAGAGCTTCTTATTCATGATGATCAGGAGACGAACAATCCCATGCAAAATGTGAGATCCATATCCGTTATGGGAAAAGCAGGCATTTTGCCAGGGAAAAAAGGGGATATTATGCTTGCGACTGCTCATGTTCTTGAGGGAACGCCCCATAATTATCTCATAAATAATGACCTGAAAAAAGAGGATTTTGATGATTCTGTCGATGTGTATACCGGCCCAATGGTGACGGTGCTTGGCACATCCCTTCAAAACAGGCATGTTCTGGAGCGTTTTCATTCATCAAGCTGGAAAGCAATTGGTCTTGAGATGGAAGGGGGGCACTTTCAGCGTGCAATCAATGCAGCGATAATAAGGGGCCATATCTCAAAGCATGTTAAGGTCAGGTATGCGTACTACGCCTCAGACAATCCGCTTTACAGCGGTGAAACACTGGCTTCAGGAGGATTGGGCGAAGATGGTATCCGCCCCACGTATATGATAACAAAAATAATTTTTGAAAAGATAATGGCAGATGAAAATGATCAAAGGATTGTGTCATGCGCATAATACGCTTTTTTGATGACAAAGGGGATATATGTTATGGACATGAATATTGCAACAACACGGCAACACGTTTAAATGGCGACCTTTTTAAAGGTTTTACAGATACTGGAAACAGGATTGCCGTGACAAAATTGTTAGCCCCCGTGCAGCCCTCATCAATTCTTTGTATAGGCCTTAACTACCACCGGCATGCGGTTGAAACAGGCGCCAGGCTGCCGGAGCATCCTATTTTATTTATGAAAAACCCTGCAACGCTGAACCATCCCGGAGATTCCATCGTAATTCCTAAATCCTGCATGTCTCCTCCGGAAGTCGATTATGAAGCAGAACTTGCTGTTGTTCTAAAAAAAGCGGCCAGGAATGTTAAGGTATCTGAAGCGCTGGCCTATATTGCCGGTTATACCATTGGTAACGATGTTTCCGCAAGAAGATGGCAAAAACATGCAGGAGGAGGCCAATGGGTAAAAGGGAAAAGCTTTGATACGTTCTGTCCGCTTGGGCCTGCGCTTGTAACTTCAGATGAGATTACCGATCCGCAGGCACTCCAGATAACATGCACGGTCAATGGTGAAATCATGCAGGATGCACATACGTCGGATATGATTTTTTCAGTGGCGGAAATCATAGCGTATTTGTCTGATGATATGACCCTTCTGCCGGGAACGGTTATTTTAACCGGAACACCGAGCGGGGTCGGCTTTGTGCGCAAGCCGCCTGTTTATCTTAAGCCCGGAGATACGGTTGAAATGACGATAGACCCAATTGGTACACTAATTAGTCCGGTTGTCTAATACTTGTAACTGTGAACTGTGAACCGACAACTGTGAACGGTTACTAATAATCTTTGCCATTTTTATAAAACAAGGAAACTGGCATTATGAAAATCATATCCGCCTCCCATGAGATTCTTTTTATACAAGACAGTGCGTCTATCCTGCGTTACATTGAGGTTGCAGGACGGACATGCTATAAATCCGAAGACAAGATCACCCAGGAATCTTCCAAAGGCTTTGTAAAAGGGATTATAAAGTCAGGGCACCATAGTGTCATAGAGCACATCAGTATAACTGTCCGGTTTATTTGCGACAGAGGAATAAGTCATGAACTGGTACGTCACAGGCTGGCGGCTTTTAGCCAGGAAAGTACAAGGTACGCCAATTACTCTAAAGACAAGTTCGGCAATGAAATTACCGTAATAAAGCCTGTGTTCTGGCCTGAAGCATCCGATGCCTACGGGAATTGGCTTGCGGCGATGAAAAATGCAGAGGATGCTTATTTGAATCTTCTTAAAACAGGTGCAAAAGCGGAAGAAGCCCGGAGTGTATTGCCCAACAGCCTGAAAACAGAGGTGGTCATGACCTGTAATCTCAGACAGTGGCGGCATGTTTTAAATCTCAGGTGTTCGAAGGCAGCGCATCCGCAAATACGGGAAATCATGCTGCCCCTTTTAAAGGAGCTGCATGAAAAAATTCCCGTTGTGTTTGATGACCTTTATGAAACGTTCATATACCCAACATAGCATGCCAACAGGGCACTTCCATAATTATGAAAAATTTTGAAAATAAATATATTCCTTCGGCCAGTTATTATGCAGATGTAGCACGTCCGATTGTTCTTAAGGCTGTTCTTGGTTAGGTGTTGCGTTGTTTGATTGCGAAGCCGGTGTTGGAGGCTTAATCCATCTGCTTTTGCCGGAACCGGCTTTAAAAGAAAGCACTTTTATGCGCCAGAAGTACGCTGTTCATGCGATGCCAGCTTTTATCAAAGCGCTGTATGATCTGGGGGCTACCCGTGAAAATCTTAGAGCCGTTGTTGCTGGAGGTGTGCTGGTATGCCCTGTCAGTCAGCATGATTTGTCTCTTGATATTGGTGGGCGAACCGTTGATGTGATTCAACATATTCTGTTTAATGAAAAAATAAATATTATAAAATCAGAAACCGGTGGTTTTGTCTCCAGTGTTTTGAGCTTGAATATGCAAAACTGGGAATACGCCATAGTCCGCGATGTCCCGGATAAATTTTCATCTAAAACCAGCATGGATATTCCCGGAGAAAAAGAAATTTGCAAGGCTATTGACCATATAGAACCTGTCCCCCAGGTTATTTTAAAAATATTAAGAATCATCAATGGTGACGGATACAACATCGAGGACGTTGCGAATGAAGTTCGAAAAGATCAGGTTATTACTGCTAAAACATTGAGTTTGTGCAATTCTGCATTATTTGCAAGAAAAAAAAAGATAGAAACCATTGATCATGCGCTTGTTTTCATCGGTCATGATTTATTAAAAAAATTGATTGTATCCGCTTATATTAAAGATTTTTTTGGCCGGTGTAATAAGGGGGGCTATTCGCTTGTAAAAGGTGGCCTTTTTCATCATGCTGTGGGCACTGCAATTATCGCGGAAAAGCTGGCTCAAGTTACAGGTAAAGTGCAACGGGAATTAGCTTATACGGCAGGTCTTGTGCATGATATCGGCAAAATTGTTCTGGATCAATATGTGACTTGTTCATATCCTTTTTTTTACAGAGAACTGCAGAAAGACAATAAAGACATGACAGAAGTTGAAAATAGTATTTTTGGAACAGATCATTCAAAAATAGGCGGAGAGCTTGCCAGGCGATGGGGTTTTCCTGAAGCCCTTAAAGAGGCAATAAGATATCATCATTATCCGGAAAAATCAGAAACAAACCCGGAACTTGTGGGCATCATATTTCTCGCTGATCTTATCATGACCAAGTTCCATGTTGGCCTTGAAATCGAATGTATCAATTCGGAAAATATAGTCCCATGTCTTGACAGTCTCGGCATAACATATGACGGACTTGCAGAAATTATTGATCTGATTCCCATAGAGGTATTCAGCGG
>JAGVGX010000196.1 GCA_020056865.1 Desulfobacterales bacterium | reverse complement strand
TGGGATTATGGGAAAATTATTCGGGACAGACGGTATAAGAGGTTTGGCAAACAGGTACCCGATAACACCGGATATGGGCGTAAAAATCGGCAGGGCAGCGGCGCTTTTTTTTAAAAATAAAACGTGCAGATCTAAAATCATCATTGGAAAAGATACCCGTGTCTCAGGAGACATGCTGGAATCCGCACTGGCTGCCGGAATTTGTTCCGTGGGGACAGACGCAGAACTCGCCGGCATTCTTCCCACACCTGGGATTGCATATCTGACATCTTTAAAAAAAGCAGATGCAGGTATTGTCATATCCGCGTCACACAACCCGTATCATGACAATGGAATAAAATTTTTTAATTCCAAAGGATTTAAGCTTTCAGATCAAAACGAAAAAATCATTGAAAATATGATTATAAATGAAACCTCCAATACCGAGAACAAGGCATATGATGCAAACGACCAACAAATCGGAAGGATATGTCAGATCGATCATGGACGTGACACCTATGCTGATTTTTTAAAAAACACGACGGGGCAAACAGCCATACCCAAAGGATTAAAAATTGTTGTAGATTGTTCAAACGGTGCCACATACCATGTTGCCCCAAACTTATTTGCCGACCTTGGCGCTGATGTAGAAACTATTTTTACAGAACCTGACGGAACAAACATTAATGCTGGTTGTGGGTCTGAACATCCGGCGGCGTTATGTAAAAAGGTTGTCGAAAACAGGGCTAACCTCGGTGTTGCATTTGACGGTGACGGTGACAGACTTGTTGCTGTTGATGAAAAGGGCACTATTTTGACCGGTGATCAAATTATAGCCATATGCGCAAAAAACATGAAAGACAATGCCCTGTTAAAAAACAATATGGTTGTCACCACCATCATGAGCAACATGGGTTTAAAACAAGCATTAAAAACAATGGGGATTAAACATGTTGCTACACATGTTGGAGACCGTTACGTTATGGAAGAAATGGTTTCAAAGGGAGCCGTGCTGGGCGGTGAGGATTCAGGTCATCTGATTTTTTTGCAACACCATACCACAGGAGACGGAATATTAAGTGCGTTACGACTTATTGAGGCAATAACGGATGCGTCAAAGCCGTTGTCGGAACTGGCCGGTGTCATGACGGTTTTTCCTCAGGTTCAGATCGGTGTCGAAGTAAAGTATAAACCGGATTTAGAAGGGATTGATGAAATTGTTCAGGCTATCAGATCCGTTGAGTCAAGTCTTAAAGAAAAGGGCAGGGTGCTGGTTCGTTATTCAGGCACCCAGCCCATTTGCAGGGTTATGGTAGAAGGACAGTCTTTAACAGATACCCAACGGTTTTGTGAACATATAGCAGAAGTTGTACGGCAACAATTGGGAGTTTAGATGTAAATGCTATCTTCTGTCCCCTAAAATTCTCAGCAGCATAAGAAACATGTTAATAAAGTCAAGATACAGTGTGAGCGCACCCATAATCGCGCCTTTTCTTACCACACCGGAATCAAGGCCGGCAGGCTGTGAAAGCGCCATAGCTTTAAGTTTCTGTGTGTCATAAGCAGTTAAGCCAACAAAAACAATTACACCAATATAACTGATGATCATGCTCATGCCATCAGAGCGTAAAAACATATTAACAACAGATGCGATGATAATCCCGAACAGTCCCATGGTCATAAAACCGCCCAAAGATGTTAGATCACGTTTGGTTATCATACCGTAAATGCTGCATGTAACAAATGTAGCCGCACATATAAAGAATGTGGATACTATGGATGTTTTTGTATATACAAGGAAAATAAATGAAAGTGTCGCCCCGTTAAGCCCTGCATATAAAACAAACAGCGCTGTTGCTGTTGAAGACTCTATTTTACTTACCCTGGCGCTTAGAAAAAAAACAAGGCCAAGTTCACCTATAATGAGTGAATAAAATATTAAAGGATTCCCAAAAATCAGATTGGCAATTGAAGAACTGTGAGCCACATAATACGCAACAAATCCGGTAAGCGCCAGACCTATGGCCATCCAGTTGTATACACTGCGTATAAAGGTGTTGACTAGAATTAACGATTGCGTTTGTTGAATTGATGTTGTCTGCATAATATCTCCTTATTTTTATTTGTGAATATAGCACATTTTTTAAAGAATTCAATACCACAAGAGTATTATTTATTTATTTATTGAAAATATTATGATAAATTGTTAAAGTTTATATTTTGTTTTTGAGTTCTGCTGCTCATCTAAGCTTAATGTTTTATTTCATATTTGACCAGGGAGAAAAGGACATGATTCATATTGAAAAATTAACTAAATATTACAATGAGGTATGTGCTGTTGATAATATAAGCATAGATGTACAGCAAGGCGAAATACTCGGGTTGCTGGGCCCGAACGGTGCAGGTAAAACCACAACGCTTAGAATGCTTACCGGCTTTTTCAAACCAACTTCAGGGAGCATAACCATAAAAAACTATTCTATTGACAAAGATTTGCTCAAAATCAAACAACTCATAGGATACCTTCCGGAATCAGCCCCCTTGTATCACAGTATGCTGGTTTATGACTATCTCAATTTTGTTGCAGATATAAGAGGACTCAATGGCGGTCGGAAACCGTACAGGATAAAAGAGCTTGTTGACATCTGCGGTCTTGATCAGGTGATGCATAAAAGTATCAGTGAACTTTCAAAAGGCTATAAACAAAGAGTTGGGCTTGCACATGCCTTGCTGGGTAATCCTGAAATTTTAATTTTAGACGAGCCTACCTCAGGTCTTGACCCCAACCAGATTGTTGAAATAAGGCAAATAATAAAACAGATTGGAAAAGAAAAAACGATTATTTTTTCAACCCACATATTGAGCGAGGCCGAAGCCACCTGTGATCGCATTGCTATAATACATAAAGGAAAAATCGTTGCGGATGAAAATACCGAAGCCATAAAAAAATCATCTGCAGGTGAATGTGCAATCAATATTTTGCTTGAAAATTGCAATTTTGAAACTGTAGAAAAAACACTAAACACAATACCGGGTGTCAAGAGCATCCTTTTGCAGGATAATGAAAATGAAAATCAATTAAAAATAAAACTTTCCTGTGAGGCTGCATCTGATATCATGGGGAACATATACCGGAAAATAAGAGAAACAGAGTGGATCATCCTTGAGTTTTATCAAGAAACCAAAACCCTGGAAAACATCTTCAGGGAACTTACGCTGGAGAAATAGCATGAAACAGATTGCACATATATTCAAAAAAGAACTCAAAGACTATTTTGTGTCACCCATTGCCTATATCGTTATATCCATATTTCTTTTTATAACAGGCTGGTTTTTTTTTACGCCGTTTTTTCTGTATGATCAGGCAAGCTTGAGAAACTTTTTTTCACTTCTCCCTTTAATATTTTCTTTTGTTATTCCTGCTGTTTCAATGAGATTGTTTTCTGAAGAACTCAATGTGGGATCATATGAAACCCTGCTTACGTTGCCGGTTACTTTTAAAGATATAATCATTGGGAAGTTTTTGGCAAACCTGGCCTTTGTTGGAATTATGTTGATACCCACACTGTCATATCCTATTTCAATTTCATTTATGGGCCAACTCGACGTAGGCCCTATCATTGGGGGATATATAGGCAGTATTTTTCTGGGTGGAGCATTTTCATCCATATCTTTATTTGCCTCCTCATTAACAAGAAACCAGATTATTGCATTTATTATTGGTGTAGCTATTTGTTTTGCTTTGACCATGTTTGATAAAATACTTTTTTTTATGCCCCAGGCACTTATCGGGCTGATTGGATATCTCGGCGCTGACTTTCACTTTCAAAACATATCAAAGGGCATTATTGATTCCAGAGATATACTTTTCTTTGTAAGCATTATCATTATAGGACTTTACAGCACACAACTTGTTTTAGATGAAAAATAATAAGGAGCTTTTTAGGTATGGATGTAAATTATAAGCGCGGAAAATATATAAAATTTTCAATTTACTTGATTGTTCTTGTGCTGCTCAATCTGGCTGGTGTTACGCTCTTTTTAAGGCAGGATCTTACAAGAAATCACAAGTATTCTCTTTCCAAAGCCAGCAAAAAAGCAGTATCAACACTTTCAGAACCTCTGACGATCAAAGCATTTTTTACCAGCGACCTTCCAGCACCATACAATAATAATGAGCGATATCTTAAAGATCTTCTTGAAGAATACGCGATCAACAGC
>JAGVGX010000110.1 GCA_020056865.1 Desulfobacterales bacterium | reverse complement strand
ATGTGTATTGCGGTTATTGTTCTGGGTTTTGTTTACAAGGCTAAGGTAGAAATAGTTAAAACAGATACTATTTTTCTGATTCTGGCGTTTATTGCTTTGGGACTGTGGCTTATAGCCAAGCAACCGGTTCTCTCGATCATCCTCACCGCTCTAGTCGAAATGCTTGGATTTGTCCCCACAATCAGAAAATCCTGGAACAAGCCGTATTCAGAGACATTATCTTTTTATTATCTAAATTCTTTCCGCTTCGGGCTGGCGGTTTTTGCCCTGCAGAAATATTCAATAGTTACGGCCCTTTATCCTGTAACTTGGCTAGTCGCCAATAGTTTTTTTGCCCTTATGTTAAATCTCCGCCGCCGCCAAATTCCGGCAAAATGATTATGGCATCCTTATACGCGGATCTCATCAGGAATATATGCTAATTTTTTAGCAATAATATCGCGCCATTTTTTAAGCGTTTTCTCTTCGGGAAAATCAATGTTTAGGCTGTAGTAAGTAGCTCGTCCCGACTCGCGTTTTGTCAGCAAATCCCGTTCAGTGGCTTTTTGAAGGTATGTTACCAGCGTCTGCCGCGCCATTTTCTTTCTGGCGTGACGGAAAAGATTTTTGAATTGTACCTCTTGGTGCTTGATAAGAGGCTGTAGCGCCGTTTTCATCTGCCCTTCTAAGTTTTGTCGATCTAAAAATTCGCCTCGCTTTACTTCCAGGCTGGTTTTTACCACCGATACTATTGAAAGAACTATGGCCTCCAGCGAAAACGACACAAAGTGGTTTAGGTTCTTCCGCTCCAGAGAGTAAAGGAGATATTTATAGTACCGGGGTTTTTGTTTATGGTAGTAATATGACGTGCTGTAGAGATTTTTGGCGTTAAATCCCAGACTGCGCAATAATAAATGCTCCAGAACCCGGCAGACGCGTTTATTTCCATTATTAAATGGATGTAGGGCGTATAAAGCGGTGTGAAAAATTGCTACTCCGGTAACAGTAAAATGTTTTGTCAGCCAACTCAATAGTTCTGTTACTCCCGTTTCAATTTGGGATTGCGGTGCCGGAATATAGTTTCCGACTCTAATTAAATCGTTGTCTCTCCATCCGCCTGATTTATATAGTGTGAAGTCGGGAAGAAAGTTCGCAAACACATCAAGTCCTTGGGTAAGCTGTTGATGTATGCTTCGCAGAAAATGCGGGGTAATATCCGCTGTTGTCAGGGGCTTTTGATTGAGAGTTCTAAACGTTTTAACAATATTAAAAAATTCCAGCTTATCGTGATCTTTCTGAGTCAGCTTTTTATGTGTTTTAATTTTATCGCCAATAAAATTGTAATTAAGGTCAGAAATTACCAGATTGTAAACGTCTTGAGCTTCTTTTAGCGTTAACTGTGAATTTTCAGCCTTAGAAATAGCAAATGAAGCCAGTAATTCGTTCTTACTGATTAAACTTTTCTCAACGTCAGGGTTTAAAAATATTTGTTCGTATTCTGACAGCTCCCGGTCAAATTCGGCTACTTCTTTATCGGTAAACGGAAATGCCTCGTGCGCCAACACAAATTCAGATAAAAACGGATGAGAAAATGGTTTTTGAATTGATGTATTTGTCATAGGAATCAGTCTAAAATTAGTTCGGCGATTAGTCTAATTATCAGTCCAGTATAGACTAACAAACAGGTTGGGAAAAGTCAACTTTAAGCGAATTTTTATGATCCAGCTTGAGTTTGTCATGCAGAATGTTAAGCAGAATGTTAAAATGAAAAGCAATAAGAAATGCTACAAGATGCGATTTTCCGGACCTCGATTGTCAATTGACAAGAGTTAATTAGACCATTATCATTTGTATAGATATGCAAGTGAGTAAGAAAAAGGGGCTACAAGAAGAACTCCAAGATAATGAAAAAATTGAGGCGTGTGCTGAAAAATTTGGGACCACAGGCGACCTCACTAGAATGAGGATTTGTTACCTGCTTTGTCACCATCCAGAGTTAGCAGTTTCTGAAATAGCTGAAATTATTGGTTTGCCGATTTCTACAGTATCTCATAGCCTTAAAAAACTGAAAGAAATACAGGTAGTTGACCACCGAAGACAAGCAAAGCAAGTTTTATATTCTTTAGGTAAAAATAAATTTGCTTCGGTCATTAAAAGTCAATTATTAGAAAACAATGAATAAAAAGATACTTGTATTAGCACTAATTATTTCAGCCTCTATTGCAGGTTATTTTTATTTTTTCTCATCTAAGCCGCTGTTTAATTTTTCTCCTAAGCAGTCATCTCAACCGGAAACAAAGGGATTGGTTAATGAGGCATTGGCTGCAAAATTTGATTACCTTTCCAAAAATGGTAATTCTTCCTGTTCGGGAGCGTTTCGAGACTCTATCTCTTCAATGCCAGACAATGCTCGTTTGCAAGGTTCTTGCTGCAGCCCCATGAGTATGCACCGCTACAGTGAACAGGTTGAAGGATTGAAGAAATATCAAAATGTCGCCGAAATTCCGCCTGACCCCTATGACATTGAGGCAAAGCTGGCTAAAAAGTTAATGGCAGATTATGACAGTATTCAGTTAACTGCAGATGAACAGAAAACTTATGATTACGCCATGCAAAATTCTGATGAGAAAGGCCCTTGTTGCTGTAAGTGCTGGAGATGGAATGTTTACGGAGGCTTAGGTAAATATCTGATTAAGAATTACAAATTTACTGGACAACAGGTTACTGAAGTGTGGAATTTATCTGATGGATGCGGCGGAGATAGCGAACATCATCACGCGACGTAAATATGAGAAGAATTAACAGATTTAAGAAAAAATTACTGACCTTTTTATTTTACGGTTCAATCGGGCTGACAGCTTCCCTGTTTCTATTCCTTATCTTTTACTGGAGTTTAAGCCTTAATTCAAGTATTTACAGCCTTATCAACAATACCAAAGGCGAACCTGTTTATCTTTGGGTCTACGCGCTTCTTACTTTTGGGACTATTTTCTTGTTTAGTGTTAACGCTGTGCTTTTTGTGTATCGTTGGAGGAAGTTCGGACCGCCTAGGCTCAAGGTTCAAGGCGGAAGTGGTTTAGGGGCATTGGTAGGAGTGGCGGCCTCTGCTTGTCCAGTCTGCGGCTCTGTCCTTTTATCCGCAATTGGCATTGCCGGAGGACTGGCAGTTTTTCCGCTTCAAGGACTGGAACTTAAAGCGCTCTCTTTTGGCTTGATGGCGCTTCCTGTGTGGTTAACAACAAGAGAGTTAAAATCTTTAAGTTGTGGTGATGAAACTTGCCCAACTCCTTGTCCTACCTCATTCCGAGCAAAAGATAAACCTTATCTTATAGCTTCTTTGGCACTAGTTATTGTTTTGGTACTTATTGGTTGGAATATGCTTAAAACTGACCCGATAATTTTCAGCTTCTTTAATAAAACAGCACTTCTCAACCCAAACGACAATAAACTAAATACCTCTAACACTTCCTCAACAGGCAACAAAGTATATGATGAGGTGGTAGCTAAGGTTTTACCAATACAAGGCTTTCAAAGCAAAATTTTCTTAAGGGATAGCGTCGTAAAATTGGTACAAAATGGTGTTATTGACCAGAGTAAATTTGGAGCAATTTATAAAGAACGCGGAGGATTACCGGAGGAGTTAAAAGATATATTAAATCAATCTTCATATAGGCCTATTCTTCTCACCAGAGAAAACGCCAACATTTACGTTAATTTTCTCTGGGCATTAGGACTATCAAACTATATGTCAACCAATAAAGATAGCCCTGTTAACGGCAAATCTCTTTTTAACTTTGCTTCAACTGGAGGCTGGAATATAGGAAAGGAAGAAAATGGCGGCGCGTATTTCAATAAATTCAGAGTAGTTGAATTGACACCAGAGCAGGAAGCTTTAGTCACTCAAATTGCCAAAAACACCTATCGTCCCTGTTGCAATAATTCTACCTTTTTCCAAGATTGTAACCATGGATCAGCGTTATTAGGACTTCTGCAACTTGGCGCTTCCCAAAGCTTGACAGAAGATGAGCTTTATAAAGAAGCTCTGGCTTTTAATTCTTTTTGGTTCCCCCAAAATTATATTCAAACGGCGCTTTACTTTAAGGTAGTTAAAAACATAGAGTGGGATAGAGTTGACCCAAAATTGGCGCTGGGAGCTGATTACTCAACCGGTAGCGGCTGGGGTAAGAATGTACAGACAGAGATTGCCAAGATTCCTAACCTTATCCCACAAACAAAAGGCGGAGCGGGATGCGGGGTATAAAATGTAAGAAAATATGAATGAGTACGATTTAATCATTATTGGTGGCGGTGCCGGAGCATTTGCTGCGGCGATTAAAGCAAATGAGCTTGGAGCTAAAACCTTAATGGTTAATAAGGGTTTACCTCTAGGTGGAACTTGTGTAAACGTTGGCTGTGTTCCCTCAAAGACTTTACTTTGGGCGGGCGAAATCATGCATCAGGCAAAAAATCACGGTATTCCCGGGATTGATATCGAGGTCAAGAACTTTGATTTTGCAACTGTTGTTCAGCACGAGCTTGATTTAGTAGAAAAACTGCGAAATGAAAAATACGAGAAAGTATTAAGCCAACTAGAAAATGTCACCCATATAGAAGGTAAGGCCACTTTTGTTTCTCCTAATGAGATTGATATTGATGCTCAAAAGTATCAAGCCAAGAAGTTTATTATCGCCGCCGGATCAACCGCGACAGTTCCACCAATCGAAAATATCAGAGACGTTGGATATGTAACTCATATTGAAGCCTTGAAACTTAAGCAGCAGCCAAAAGAACTCATTGTCATTGGAGCCGGGCCGGTTGGACTTGAGTTTGCTCAAATGTATGCCCGCTTTGGCACGAAGGTAACAATTCTTCACAGGGGATCATCTATTTTTAGAGGCGAGGGAGAATTGATAACTCGTTTAGCAAAAATTCTTACCGGAGAAGGAATTGCCATTAAAACAAATGTTCAGGTAAAGAGCGCCAAAAAAGAAAATGATAAAAAAATTGTAACGTACTCGGTTAACAGGCAAGAAGAACAAGCATCAGCGGATGAAATTTTAGTCGCAGTTGGTAAAACACCTAATACTCAAGACTTAAGTCTCAATAAAGCTGGTGTCGAAGTTGACGAGAAACAAGCGGTCAAAGTGAATGAACATTTCCAAACATCTCAACCGTATATCTTTGCGGTTGGTGACATTACCAACGCTCCATTTCGTCTTGAGACCACCGCCGGACGCGAAGGAACTCTTGCCGCTGAAAATGCTCTCAGGGACGCGACGCTTTCGATTGATTACAATGCCGTGCCCTATACCATTTTTACCGACCCCCAGCTTGCCGGTGTCGGTTTTACCGAGGACGAACAGATGAAACAAATGGGCGTTTGTGCCTGCCGCACAGTTTCGTTTGAAGCTGTGCCAAAAGCAATCATCATCCGCCGTACCGAGGGAATGATAAAAATGGCTATTCATCCGCAAACAAAACAGATTCTTGGCGTCCATATTCTGGCGCCAAATGCCGGCGAGCTGATCGCCGAGGCGATGATGCTCATCAAGAACAAAAACACAATTGACGATGTGGTCAATTCTCTCCCGATGTTCCCCACCCTTTCCGAGGCGATAAAAATTGCCGCTTTATCATTTACCACAGATATAAATAAACTTAGCTGTTGTGTCTAGAATTTTAGGCTCATTTCTGATAGAATAAGGTCACTAGAGAGTTACAATATGAAAACAATCTTTTGCGAATTTCTCGACAGTCAAGACAAAGACAGCACTATTAAAGTTAAACCGCTGGGAAAAGCTAAAAATAACGTTGCTAAACCAACTCTGCCCGGATGGAAAGATGTTATTACAGAAATTGTAGTTGATAAAAAATACGCCCACGGCCTGGACGGGATTGAAGAATACTCGCATGTAATTATTGTTTACTGGATGGATCGGGAAAAAGAGTGCCACCTGAAACATCATCCCCAGGGCAGAGAAGATATCCCATATGTCGGAATTTTTGCCTGCCGCTGTCCCCAAAGGCCAAATAGAATTGCCATGTCAACCGTCAAGTTAGTTTCCCGAAAAGGAAATGTTTTGAAAGTTTTGGGCTTGGATATTATCAATGGCACGCCTATATTAGACATTAAACCTTATACTCCACAATATGACGAGGTTGAGAATGCGAAAGTTCCAGATTGGATTAGTAAACTTGTTTTTTAATCGATATGAAAAGATTTGTTATTTTGGTTGCGACTTTCCTTCTTTTGTTTTTCTGGCTAAGAGGAATACCAACGCAAGCACAAACAACATCCACAACCGATAACCATACTGCTTTTGAGGAGGCAGAGGGCAAAGTTATTTGGGAAAAATTGCAAGCAAAACAACTCGAGTGTAAAAACCTCACTGGCGACAACCTTGAATCGCTTGGCGAATACTTTATGGGGCAAGCGGCCGGTAATTCTCATGAATCCATGAACGAAATGATGGAACAAATGATGGGGAAAGAGGGTGAAGAGCAAATGCACGCCGCAATGGGGAAAAGACTGAGCGGTTGCGACTCTAATGTTGTGACGAAGGGAGGTGGAAATTATATGATGGGATATGGAGGATGGGGCAATATGATGGGTGGCTGGGGCGGTTTTGGATTAGGCTGGTTATTTATGCTTCTGTTTTGGGCTTTGCTTATTCTTGGAGTGGCGGCTTTAATCCGGAATCTAACCAGATCCGGAGACAATAAACAGGGTAGAACTCCGCTGGATATTCTGAAACAGCGTTACGCCGGCGGGGAAATCAACAAAAAAGAGTTTGAGGAAAAGAAAAAAGATTTAAGCTAGGAATTGTGCTATACTATGATTCTTCGGTTTGAAAAGGTGTATTCCACCCCATGTGATT
>JAGVGX010000246.1 GCA_020056865.1 Desulfobacterales bacterium | reverse complement strand
TGCTTTGTCCCCTTGTCGGATTTTTATTTTTGGTGTTTTTCTCGGCATAGTGCCAAGATCATACATAATATAGAATATTATGTCAATTAAACACTAGTTCGCTTTCAAAATTAGACTAACCATGGCCAAGTTGTTAAACTTTGCAATCTCATTTTGAAAGCGAATTCAAATTAATAGTGTTTACGATTTGATAATATCAACAGGCTGAATGGCAACAGCTTTTTGTGAAGGGTATATCCCTGCAAGTATGCCGGTGGCTACCGATGCGGTGAAGGAAAATATCAAACCGATAGCTGAAATAAAGAATGGAAGCCCGGAAACAGCAAATATGATTATACTGACGGCGATGCCGACGGCAAGGCCGCAAATTCCACCACATAAAGATATAATGGATGATTCGAAAATAAACTGCAAGATGATGTCTCTTTTTTTTGATCCCACGGCTCTTCTTATCCCGATCTCTATTTTTCTTTCATTTACAATCAGAATCATTATAGATAAAATGCCTATACCCCCAACTATAAAAGAGACCGCTGCAGATGTTCTTCCCAGAACAGTGATCATATTGATTGTTTGCGTTTTCAGTTCCATGACATCTTTTAGATCAATGATTGTAAAGTCATTTTCTTTATTTGATGTTAAATGGTGTTGCTCTCTTAAAATCCTTTCCATTTCTGATTTTGCAAAAGGTATAGACGCTTCATTTACTGCCTGGGCATAAATCGTGTCTAAATATGTTTTGCTGACAAATTTTTTTAAAAATGTATTCAACGGTATAAATATTTGATTATCCAGGTCAGTTCCGGATATATCAGAACCTTTTTCTTCCATTATTCCAACAACAAGACATGGTACTCTGTAAATGAGCAGGTATTTTCCTACAGGGTTTTCATTTTCAAATAATTCATCGGCTATTTTTGATCCGATAACAGCAATGTTTTTTTGATTGATATGGTCGGATTCGGTAATAAAACGCCCCTTTTGATGAAAATGATGTCGCGTTTTTGAGTAGTTAGATGTTACACCAACGATAAGTGTTGGAGGAAGTACTTTTTCTTTATATCTTATCGGAAATATTTTGCTGCTCGACGGTGATACTTCTTTAATGAATATAGAGCTTTCAGCAATGACGGATGCATCATATAAGGTCATGTTTGAAGCATCTGAAAGAAGGGTGCTTCTTCGATCGAAACGTGTTACAATTCCAGGTTTGATTATTAACAGATTTTCTCCGAGTTTATTTATTTCCATGGTGGTCTTACGTGAAAAAGAACCTGAGAAATTTGAAACAACGATAAGGGAAAAGGTTCCCAGGAAAACACCCAAAAGGGCTATCAATGACCTTACTTTGAAATTGAATAAAGAGCGTAATGCGATGGTAAGGTTAAGATAAATACGTTTCATGTTCTGATTGCCTCAACAGGGTTCATGCGAGCGGCCTTAAGGCTTGGTTGAAGGCCAAAAACGATACCGATCAGCCACGACAGTACAATCCCTCCGGCAAATGCTTTCCATGAAAAATAAATTGGAAATTCAGCTACAAGCATAAGCAGTTTTGAAGATGAAATTCCGATCAAAAACCCGAGTAAACCGCCGGCAGTGGTAAGGATTAAGGACTCGGCCTGAAACTGGAGCATAATATCCAGTTGACTTGCACCTACAGATCTTCTTATCCCTATTTCCATACTTCGTTCTTTAACTGAAAGTAAAAAAAGGTTTGCTATCACAAACCCTGCAACGAGAAGAGATATGATGCCTGAAATCCCTATAAACAGAATGAGTGATCCTGTAAGCGCAACGAGAAACTTGATAATTTCCTTGGGTGAAACGATGAAAAAATCATCAGGTTCCCCCTTGTTGAGGTTGTGCCTTTTTCTTAAAAATTGTATTAGCGTGTCAATATGATAATCCATGTCTTTCTGGTTTTCGAATCTGACCCTTATCATAGACACATATTTTTTTTCATTTTGAATTTTTTTCATTACTGTTGAAATAGGCATTACTATCCGGTTGTCTAAATTATGCCCTCTGGCGGTTGATCCTCTTTTCTGGAGCAGACCAACAACTTTTACCGGAATGCCTTTGACAAATATATGGCTGCCTACAGGATTTTTTTCTCCAAAAAGCTCACGGGCAAGATCCTGGCCTATGAGCCCGACATTTTTCATCCCTTTTATGTCGGCGTCATTAATGTCGTCTCCCTGAATAACCGGCCATGACCAGGCAGAACTGTAATTGCTGTCTGATCCGATTACTTGAGTTTTATATTTTTTATTTTTATAAGAAACTGTTTCGGAGCCGAGAGAACTAAACGGTATGACAAGGTAGGCGTTTATAAACGATTCTTTTATGGCTTGGACATCATCGAGGGTGATTGTTTTTTCTCTGTCTCCTATAGCTTGCGATTCCCTGCTTCCTCCAATAACCAGAATCGCGTCAGGACCAAATTTGCCTACCATCTCAAAGGCTTCCTTGTATGCGCCTTCTGTTGCACCCACAATGATTGTGATTGCAGCAATTCCAAGGGCAATGCTTATTATACAGAAAAAAGCCCTGAGCCTGAAGGCAATGGCCGCTTTTACAGATTGTGATAGAAGTTTAAAACTTCTGTCTATCGGCTTATTCGGATACAATTCCGTCTTGAATCCTTATGATCCGGTCGGCATAGTTTGCGATATTGGCGTCGTGGGTAATTACAATAACTGTTTTTCCCTTATCGTGCATGTCTGAAAGAATGGACATGATCTCTTTTGATGTTTTGCTGTCAAGTTGGCCTGTTGGTTCATCAGCGAGAAGTAATTCAGGGTCATTAATCAAAGCCCGTGCTATGGCAGCCCTCTGCTGCTGACCACCTGAGAGCTGCGCAGGTTTAAATTTTATCCTGTCTTCAAGACCGACAAGCCCTAACAGGTCGATAGCGCGTTTTTTTCTGTTATCCGTATTTCTTGAATCGTATATGCTGGGCAGATAAACATTTTCAAAAACATTGATGTAGGGAAGAAGATAAAAATTTTGAAAAACAAAACCTATATGCTGGTTGCGCAAGATCGAAAGTTCATCATCATTTAAAGACAGCACGTCACGATTTGAAAACGTATATTTTCCTGACGAAGGGACATCCAGACAACCGATAAGATTCATCAGGGTTGTCTTTCCTGAACCTGATGTGCCCATAATGGCTGCAAACTGGCCCCGATCTATTTTCAGGTTAATTCCTTTTAATACGTCAATATTTTTTGTATCAAACCTGTAGGTTTTTTTAACATTTTCCATCAAAAACAGGGGCATTTCTTCTCCGGATGATTCATCATGGTTTCCTTCCTTTTACAATGGGCAAAATAAGTTCAGTGGCAAGGACATCTCCTTCTTTGGCTCCGGACAGGATTTCGCTTGTTTCTTCACCGCGGATACCGATTGTAAGAGCAATTTTTTCCACTTTTTTATTGCCATCAACTTTATAGCCTATATGGCCACTTTCATCGTATTTCACAGCAGCATTAGCGATTGTCAGGCTGTTTTCTTTTTCGCTGGTTATGATTTTAACATAAGTAGTCATTTCATGTTTTAAAAGTGCAGCGTCTTTTACGCTTATTTTTACAATTGCAAGATAATACGTGATATTGTCTTTTACAACAGGCTGTGGATAAATATTGTCAATCGTTCCATTAAAAAAGGTGTCTGGATATGTATCTACATAATATTCAAGCAATTGTCCGACTTTGACGGTTCCTATATTGGTCTC
Organism: Desulfobacterales bacterium; assembly: GCA_020056865.1. The sequence goes on along the minus strand of JAGVGX010000246.1, from coordinate 1,413 downwards.
ATCAACGTAAATCCACATTTCAAGAAGCAACGGGTTAATAATAGTGACAAGGTTTGCCACCTGGAGTCCTGTAACAACCGTTTCTCCTTCCTGTGCTGTAACATCAGAAACAATGCCGTCTATGGGAGCAATAATTTTTGTATAGCTTAATTTTATCCGTTGTTGTTCCAAAAAGGTGACAAGCTTTTTTAGATCAGCCTGAACAATCTTTGTTTCTGTTTCATATTCGTTTTCAACGCGTTTAAGCTGTGATTCAAGCGCATCAGATTTGCTTTTTGACTGATCCACAGCATTTTGTGTCGTAAAGTCATCTTTAATCAGTTCTTTTTCTCTAAAATGGTCTATTTTTGCATAGTCATAATTTGCTTTTGCTTCTTTTATACGTTCAGGAAAGGTTGAATGAATCTGTGACAGTGTGTAACGTTTTGATAAAATGGCAGCTTCGGTTTGCTGGATTTCATTTAATATTTCCCTGTCATCAATTTGTGCGATAAGATCGCCTTTTTTTACGCTACTTCCGATTTTTACTTTCATTTTCATAATTGCACCGGTAGCCCTTGCGCCGATTTTTATACTTGCACCAACTTGCAGTTTTATGATGCCGGTTTCTACGAGAACAGACCGGATTCGGGTTGTTTCAACTTGTGCTGTTTTTAAAATCTGAATATCTGGTGTTGAAGAAAAGGTTGCATATCCAATATACGCAGATACGATGATAATAATTAGAGCGATGAGCCACCAGATTTTTTTCAATGTCTTTTCTCCCTATGGCACGGTTATTTTTTTCATGGTTTCTATATTTTCTATGCCTGCCGTCAGTTCTATCGCTGCTTTAGATAACTCAAAATCAAGTTTGGATGTACTTACAGTAATTCTGGCATCGGAAAGAAGGGTTGCTGCCCTGACAAGGGATAGAATATCACCTTTGCCTGCTTTATACTCTCCAAAAGCTTGCTCATAGTTAAATTGAGCTTCAATCATCTGCTGCTTGGCAAGTGTAAGACTTTCAATATTTGTTGAATAATCTTCATATGTTTTATTCACCTCAAGTATGAGCTGCCGTTTTGTCTCAGATAATTGTTCTTCCAGTGCACGGGTTTCCAGAACAGAAGATTTTTTTTTATAATATTTGTCCCATTTAAACAGATTCCATTTTGCAATCAATGCTGCAGATTTGTTTTCAGAAGATTTGTCGCCAAGTTCATGAAAGGTTTCAGAACTGGTATGCGTTATATCAAAAAAAATAGTAGGATAATAAAGACTTTGATCAATAGAAATATTGTTTTTGGAAATTTTCACATTCTGTTGCGCCTGGATCGCAGCAGGTCTTTCTAATGATAAAAGAACCAGCCTTTGTTTGTCGGGCAACGTTATATCTGTATGTGGCTCATATTCAAGATCATAAGCCGTGTC
>JAGVGX010000270.1 GCA_020056865.1 Desulfobacterales bacterium | reverse complement strand
GTAACGGGTATAAACATCAGATATTGTCATAATATATTATGTGAAAGCAAAACAGTGTATTTGAAACATGGTCTCATAGTTGTTTTAATAATAAGCATCACCATCAGCATTTACAATAGCATCCAAAAGTTCGGATCGATTTGATGCATTTACTGACATATAAAAAAAAGCGCCATATTTTCCAGGTACAAGCGAGCCAAGTCTGTTTTCAAACCCTAATGCGCAAGCACCGTTTGTTGTAGCCATTTCTATAATGTTTTCCGGCGATACCAAAGGAAACGCTTTTGATGTATACGCCATTTCATCAAACATGCTCAAAGATTCAACACTGGCAAGGCTGTCTGTTCCCAGACACGGCTTTATTCCCACCTGAAGCATTTTTTCCAGATCAGGCAGCTTTTTATGAAGATTAAAATTGCTTCTTGGACATAAGCATACAGAGACATGATGATCCATAAGGATTTCAAAATCCTTTTCTTGTGCATGCAATACATGAACTGCAATCGTGTTTTTATCAAGTATACCCAGTTTTTCCAGATATTGAACCGGCGTTTTAACAGGCAAACCCCAGCTGCTATAGTCAATGTTTCGCTCTATTAAAAAGTCTGCCCACTGCCCTTTGCCGGTTGATAAAAATTGAATTTCATCAAAAGATTCGGCAACATGTATGGAAAAAGGAAGATTATATTGCCCGGATGCATGCTTTAACTGATGCAGGATATGCGGCGACGTTGTATGAGGCGCATGACCTGCAAGCGATTTGCTAATATTCACATTTTTTTTACAGTGTGTAAGATTTTTGTTTACACTGTTTCCAAGAAATTCTTTAAACCATACACCATAAAGCCCGGATTGCAAAACAGATTCCCATGTTAAATCAAGGGTCGACACCTCTCCAACAACTTTGCAACCCGATTTTATTAACTCTCTGATTCCTTTATCAGCGCTCAATTGAAGCGCTTTGTGCCCCATATCTTCCCGTATCTGAATCAGGCATTTCACCCATAAATCAAATCCATTTTCCCAGGAGACGCGCCCTTGCAGAGCAGTCAGTTCTAAATGGGTGTGTGCATTAACAAAAACAGGCAAAATAACACCGGCACCATAATCAACATAGTCGCTGCCACCGGTTTCCGGCCAAGTCCCAATATCTGTAATGACGCCATCTTGAATGGTGATAAATCCATTTTTTAACAAAGTAAATGGATCGGACAACACCCATCCTGCCCTGAATGTCATCGGCTGGTTATAGTTTTCTTTTTTATTCTTGCTTGACAATATGATAATAATAATCCCTTTGGGCTGCCTTAAATCCGGCGTTTTTCACTATACGAATTATTTCCTCTTTGGGAAGTTTGTATTTTACGCCAGCTGCAGCAACTACATTTTCTTCTATCATTGTACTTCCCATATCATTGGCTCCAAAGAAAAGCGCAAGCTGGGCAATTTTTCCGCCTTGTGTTACCCATGATGCCTGTATATTTGAAATATTATCCAAAACAATTCTCGAAACAGCAAGGACTTTAAGATATTCTGCAGATGTTGCGGCAGTTACATCTATCCGTGTGTTAAGCGGCTGGAATGTCCATGGAATAAAAGCGGTAAAACCTCCGGTTTCATCTTGAAGTTCACGTATGCTTAGAAGATGTGTAATGATATCTTCACAGGTTTCAACATGTCCGAACATCATTGTTGCTGTGGTTCTCAATCCCATATAATGTGCCGTTCTCATCACTCCAAGCCATTGATCACTTGTGCATTTAACCGGAGAAATTTTTTTTCTGACCCTGTCTACAAGGATCTCGGCCCCTCCTCCAGGCATAGAGTCCAAACCTGAATCCATAAGTTTTTTTAATGTATCGGAAATGGAAAGAAACGATTTTTTTGCCAAAAACACGATTTCAGGTGGTGAAAACCCGTGAATATGAATATCAAATTTTTTTTTAATACCACTTATCATCTTACAATAATCATCCATATCCAGATCCGGATGCATGCCTCCTTGAAGAAGTATCTGCGTTCCTCCTAATGACAAGGTTTCCTCAATTTTATTGTTTAGTTCTTCTTCAGAAAGAATATAGGCCTCGGCATGCGCTTTGGGCCGGTAAAATGCACAGAACAAGCATTCAGAAACACAGACATTGGTGTAATTAATATTTCTGTCCACCACAAACGTTACAACAGGTTCAGGGTGCAACTTCATCCTTTTTTTGTTTGCAAGACGCGCAAGCGTTAAAAAATCGGCATGTTGTAAAAGCGTAAGCGTTTCTCCAGCATCAATCCTCTGATATGAAGCAACCTTATCAATTGTTTTTTCCAGATATGTCATCAACACTTCCTTGCAACAGGCCTGTAAAATGAATCACGTTCTACAGGTGTAAAGCCTGCTGAAAATATAAGATGTTTCATCTGTTCAGGCAACAAGCCTTTTGCTGTTTTCGCGCCTGCCATATGTGTAATTTTTTCTTCAATAATGGTTCCATCAAGGTCGTCTGCCCCAAAAGAAAGGGCAACCTGCGCCAATTTTTCACCTATCATGACCCAATATGCTTTGATGTGGTCAAAATTATCCAGCAGAAGCCGTGCTACCGCAATATTTTTTAAATCATCTACCGCTGTTGTTGAAGAAATATGCGTCAATTTTGTATTTTCAGGATGAAATGCAAGCGGGATAAATGCAGAAAATCCGCTGGTTTTATCCTGAAGATCCCTTAATGTTATAAGATGATCAACACGTTCCTTGCTGGTTTCTATATGACCGTAAAGCATGGTTGCATTGGATGTAATGCCAAGATCATGCGCTGTTTTTGTGATTTCAAGCCACCTTGAACCATCGATCTTTCCTGGAAACAGGCTTGCTCTTACCCTTTCGTTTATAATTTCAGCCCCGCCTCCCGGCATCATGGAAAGGCCAGCATCTTTTAACATTTCTATTGTTTTGGTAATTGAAAGGTTGCCTTTTTTAGCAATAAAATCAATTTCAACAGCAGTAAACGCCTTGATGGTTACATCAGGCCTTATTTTCTTTATGGTATTTAACAAATCAATATAATAATTTATCGACAGGTTTGGATTAAGTCCTCCTACCATATGTATTTCAGTAATAGGCTCTTCAATACGTTCCAGCATCTGTTCTCTCACATCATCAATTGAAAGCGTAAATGCGCCTTTGGTATTTTCATCTCTGGCAAAGGCACAAAATAGGCACCTGTTGGTACACACATTGGTATAATTAACATGCTGGTTATATACATAAAAAGCGGTATTGCCATGTTTTTGGCGCCGCACATAATCGGCAAGATGACCGATCCCTATAAGATCCTGGCTTTCATAAATAACAAGGCCGTCTTTAGCTTTAAGACGTTTACCTGCCGTAATTCTTTCCCAAATTTGCTTTAATCTTACATCCAAAAAAGAAACCATCATCATCCCCTTTGCGTTCACCATAGCACAAATAAAATTCCATATTTAATGTGTCCGATGCAATTGTGCTATAATTTCTTCTCCAAATACGTTCACCCGCCACTTTTTTATGTCTTTTATCTGTGCCAAAGCACTTAAACTATTTGGATTTTTTATGGCAATTGTGGCAAGAAGCGCATTGCTGCAAAGAAGTCCTGGTTCCATTTGAATTCTTTTCGCTGTTGCATCTCTCCATTTTTTAAGCACTTTGATTTTTTTAGGGTCTGGAGCAGGCAACAAAGGAACATTATTACAGGTATATGCAGACAGGAATTTTTCTGGCCCTTTTAGAGAGGTGTTGATCACGGTAATCATTGAATTGCCATACATGTTAATCTGTTTGCTGCTTAACACCTGCATGTTGTTTAACGCGTAGATACTGGAAGGCTTTTGTATTGAAATCTTTTTAAGACAATGGGTTGATAAGATCTTAAATAAAGGCCGGTCTTTTTTCTGTGCCAACTGACTACGAAACGTAAGCAGCGCTTCAAGAACAACAAGCGATGGCAAATCAAGCTTACGATACCCTTTTACCTTAACATATAACGGCATATTATGATCTGAGCCATGGCGAACTTTACTTAAATATTCACATTCTTCATGTACCCAGAAAAGGCGTTTTTTAATTTTTAGTTCCTTTTCCAAAGCTTCGGCCAAACGCTCAAGATATGTTATATCCATGACTGCGTATTCAATCATTTCCTCTGGAAGTGGCCGTTGTGACCAGTCTTTTTTCTGATATTTCTTATCAATACTGACATTGAAGCGATTTTTTAAAACAGCATCAAGCCCTGTTTTATTCAAGCCTAAAAACATGCAGGCAAGCTGTGTATCAAAAATATGGTTTATCTCTATGTTAAAATCTCTGTATAATGATCTGACATCATAATCAGCACCGTGAAAAATTTTTTTTATGCCTGGATTGTAAAACAAAGGTTTGATAGAAGATAAATCATTTATTTTTAAAGGATCTATGACTAAATTCTCCTTTTTTGTAGCCACTTGAATAAGACAAACCTTTTCCTTAAAATGGAACATGGAATCGGCCTCAAGATCAACTGCAATAACCTTTTCTTTTGATAGTGCTGCTGCGCTATTTTCAAGATCTGAAACCGTATCGATTATTTTATATTTCATTTTGAAATAATTCTTTGACTATGGTTAACCTGTTAAAAATAACTATAACATGCTGTTTTACAAAACATAGGATATCGTATATAACATATTTTTAACCATGTTAAAAATATAAAAAAATGCAACTGTTGTAAAATAAAAACAACATGAACGATAACGATATAAACGCCTGCTGGTTATTGTTACAAATGAAGACGTCAAGTACCTCATTATTTGAGATTGCGCGGAGAAAAAAATATGATAGAAAAAACGGTCAGCCAAAGCAGTATCGCGGTTGTACAACAAATGACCCATGAAGATGCAAATCTTGCCGGAAATGTACATGGTGGTTCAATAATGAAGTTGATTGATAATACTGCCGGTCTTGTTGCCGTGCGACATAATCAATCAAATGTGGTGACTGCATCTATTGATCGACTTGATTTTTACAGCCCTGTTTACATCGGCAATTTGCTAAAAATAAAAGCAAGCCTTAATCATGTGGGAAAAACATCCATGGAAGTCGGGGTAAGAGTAGAAGCAGAAGATATCCTAACCGGAAAAGTTCGTCATACGGCTACAGCCTATCTGACGTTTGTTGCTTTGGATCATGATGGAAAGCCATTGCCTGTAATACCTTTAGCCCTGGAAACAGATGAAGAAAAAAGAAGAAACCAGGAAGCTAAGCAGCGCAGAGAGGTTCGGCTGAAAGAAAAAGAAAGAATTAAACAGCAGAGATTAAAAAAATAACCCTGTACCGTTGTTTATTGCTGCAATCATTTTTTTAACTCGTCATGCCTGGTTACAGGCAAAACGAATGTCACTTATGTGTAAGTGGCTTAAACGAAGAGAAGTTATGCTTTTACGAGCCTTCCTTTCAGCCACTTTAAATGTGCCAAATTCAATCAATAATACAGCGCCTTTTTTTGGCTTTACTGCTAACTACCATGGTTGCTGTGTTCGCGTGTCGTTTACTAAAAGCGCCTTCCACCACCTGGCCTTCCGCCGCCGCCGAAGCCGCCACGCCCTGGTGGTCGTCCTCCAGGCCTAGCACCATCTCGACTGCCTTCAGTACGAGGACGGGCTTCATTGACACTAATGTTTCGGCCTTTCAAATCCTTCTCATTTAAGCCTTCGATTGCAGCCTGTCCTTCAGTTTTAGATGACATCTCCACAAATGCAAACCCTTTTGATCTGCCCGTTTGATTGTCTTTTATAATTTTAACAGTATTGACCTCTCCAAAGGTCTCAAAAGCTTTTTTTAAATCTTCTTCGGATACCTCATACGATAAATTCCCTACGTAAATATTCATTCTGCGCTCCTTCTAAATAAAGATAATTTTATAGGTTAAATGGCTTGACATTTAGAACCGTTATTAATTGACTGTCATTGCAAATTACATATGTAAATGATACGTGTTTTGTTTTTCAAAGCTATCGCTGTTTCTTGCTCTTTCAAGTTTGATCATGCCTCCAAAATGAACACTCTAACGTAAGAAAGCGATATAGCTGTATTCGCAAAATTACACTATTAACTAATGATTAAGTATGAGATAGAAGGGTAGTGTGCTTTTCCAATATTAATAGGATTTTAGGGGCCGTAAGTTGGTTACTTGTTTGCCTTTAGGAGTGTCTTTTAATTCAAAGGACACCGGATCGCCCTTTTGTAAACCAAAATGACCAAATTCCCTGATGCCCGACTTATGAACAAAAACAACCCCATGCTCTTCAGTATCTATAAAACCATAGCCTTTTTTTTCACTGTACGATTTAACATAACCTTCCATCTAATGTTTTTCCTTGCTTTGTATCTTGTCTTGTGCAAATGCTCAGGAGGTGCATTTGAAGAAAGGCCAAAAAGACAGGTTCTTTGGACAGGCTCCAAAATAAATATCAAAAGTATACACAAGTAGTGAATGGTAAAATGAATTTGATCTTAAATTAATTCATTCGTAATAATAAGTCAATAGGTCGACCAGAAAAATAATCCGGCTTATGGTTATAAGTTATAGTTGTAATTGATCAATGGCTTAAAGATTACTTGTAAAATTAGCTTGGCCAACATATACAACCTGAATTCTTGTTTTAAAATTTAAAATAAAAATCATCAACCAACTTTCTTATGCCAATTTAATATTAGGTAATTAGGACATACTTTGTAGCAAATTATTTATTAATACTTGTGAGATCAAGAAAAACGAGTATCCACCTCTGTTAATAAGCATGAAAATAAGGAAAAAACAACTGTATTTATGTTTTTTGTTAGCCTTGGCAATAGGTTGTGCCAATATAGTACCAATTCACACAAGTAAATCAGAATATAATAGTTCCGTAGAACTAACAATGACCCCGATGGGTATCAGGGGTCGATCTTCATCTATACATGGCCTTGGTCTTTACAAAAATTCAAACATGCAGAAAGAAACTATTGTTTTAACTGCTCTGATAAAGGGAACACGTATTTTCGCAAAGGGCGAATCGCTACATTTCAACATAGATGACAAACTTGTTAGTTTTAGATCAATAGATGAACTAACTGATATTCAAAGACATATGGGTTCTTTCAACAAAGTTGCACCCTCAAAAAGCACATCATCTAAGCGATATTTAATCGATAGGAGCTTCCTAAAAAAAATTGTCAGTGCTGATAAGGTGATTGTAAAAATAAATTTAGATAATACCGATGCAGAAGGCATTTTTACTGGTTCCTTAGCACATAAAGCGTTTCTTGAATTTGAAGAAAAAATTGAATCCACATTTAATTAATTGGTTCGAAAATATCAGGTACGCTGTTTGTCAGTCACCGAAAAAACAACAAGATCCCCTAAGCTGGAAACCAAATTGTGGATTTTGGAAAAGGAGGTTTTTAACCTACTGAAATGTTAATACATAAATTTGCAAAACCATTACACGAAGCCATGCTCATTATTTTTCTATCGGCTGGTGTTGCTCTTATCGTAAATTTTATACAAACAGATACCATACCACTTACAGAAAGTTATACACATGAAGCTGGCACCATCGCCGAACAGGAGATATCTGTTGAAGCGGCAAAAAAACTGATTGCTGAAGGTACCGCGATTCTGGTTGACGCCAGATCAAGCGATGATTTTACTGAAAAACATATCAGCGGCGCCCTGAATCTTCCGGACCAGGAGTTTGATGAATGTATCGACAATTTTTTATCTACAATACATCCTGAGACAATAATCATTACCTACTGCGACGGAGCGCAATGCGATCTTGCAAAAAACCTTGCTAAAAAATTAAATCTGGTCGGATTCAACCGTGCATTTTATATTAAAAACGGCTGGAGCAAATGGCAAGAAAACAATTAAAGCATTCGGATAACACAGATAAAAGCCCCGAAGTAATTATACAATCGGGGCTCTACATATCGAATAATAAAACAAACTAAACATCAAGCCATGAATCGGAATACAGCGTTTTGCCAAGAATAACCTGAGTGGTTTTAACGTATTCCTGCAGCTCTTTAGAAAGCGTGTTCAAGGCCGGGGCACTGTCGTCCATTGCTGCATGTACGACATCTACAATATCCTGACGCTTGCCTTTTGCAATTTCAGTGAGCTTTTCATCAAGAGGATCCGATATTACCGAAAACATGCCATATCTTTCCAGCATGACCATGTAGGTTTGATTCAAAATAGGACGCAGATGTGTTGGGGGACCATTAGAAATGTTGGACAGGCCGCAGGTGCTTTTGGCGCCCGGTGCAATATCCTGAATCATCGCCTGAAAATTCATCAGGCTGACCAGCTGAGGCTGCTGGATATTTACAGGGGTTACTATGCCGTCCACCCATATTTTTTCGTTATCAATCCCAGCCTCATTGGCAAAATAAAGAAGCTCAACAGCAAGAGATGCGCGCTCATTTTCATCGCGCGGCAGGCCATCAGGACCCCACATCAAAGCAATAAAATCAGCATTGTATTCTGCAGCGAGAGGAACCATCCGTTCATAACGTTCAGGCCTGCACATAATAGAATTAATGATCACCGGCAAAGATGTTTGCTTGTAAACTTTTAAAGCCGCCTCAATCGCATCAATATTGGATGTATC
>JAGVGX010000156.1 GCA_020056865.1 Desulfobacterales bacterium | reverse complement strand
TTTTCTGTGCATGTTTGCGTAATAAAGACCAACAAAAGGCCAGCCTTTTTGCATAATCCTGACAATTTTGCTCAGGAGTTTGATAGAAAAGGGAAAAACTTTACCTTTGCAACCTTTTAGAAAAAACATTCCTTCAAGGGAATACAACAAATGAAAGAAAAATATTCTGAATACAAAAATCTGAATCTTCCAGAAATGGAGAAGGAGATTCTGAAATACTGGGATGATAACCATGTGTTTCAGAAAAGTGTGGACGTGCGTGAAGGCTCACCTGAATTTGTTTTTTATGAAGGTCCTCCTTCAGCCAATGGTATGCCCGGCATTCACCATGTGATGGCCCGTTCCATTAAAGATATTTTCTGCCGCTATCGTACCATGAAAGGTTTTCAGGTAAAGCGCAAAGCTGGTTGGGATACACACGGATTGCCTGTAGAAATTGGCGTTGAAAAAAGTTTAGGAATTACAAAAGAAGATATCGGAAAAAAGATTTCTGTTGAAGAATACAATGCAGCCTGCCGCAAAGATGTGATGAAATACAAGGATCAGTGGGATGATCTGACGCACATCATGGGCTACTGGGTTGATTTGGATGACCCTTACATTACTTTTGAAAGCAAATACATTGAAACGGTCTGGTATCTTTTAAAAGAAATTTACAAAAAAAATCTTTTATACAAAGGATACACTATTCAACCTTACTCTCCTGCTGCTGGCACCGGCCTTAGCACGCATGAACTGAATCAGCCTGGCTGTTATCAGAATGTAAAAGACACAACGATTGTTGCACAATTTAAAGTTGTGCGTGACGAAAAATCTGAATTTCTTTTTAAAGATTCCGTCGGTGATGTTTTCATATTAGCATGGACAACCACACCCTGGACCTTGCCATCCAACACTGCGCTGGCCGTGGGAAAAGGAATCTCGTATACACGCGTAAAAACATACAATCCGTATACATTTAAACCCATCACGGTTATTGTTGCAACCGATTTGTCCAGAAATTTCTTTCAGGAAAAAAACAGTTATTTATCATTAAATGAATATCGTGAAGGTGATAAAGAAATTCCCTGGAAGGCTGATGGAAACTGGAAAGGAAGTGAACTTGCCGGAATTCGTTACGAACAGTTAATGCCTTATCAGCAGCCCGAAGACGGTGACGCTTTTGTGGTTGTTGTAGGTGATTTTGTTTCTACTGAAGATGGAACCGGTATCGTACATATCGCACCCAGCTTTGGTGCTGACGATTTCCGGACAGCGAAACAAAATGGCTTAGGCTCTTTAACCTTAGTTAATAAGCAGGGACAGTTTGTTGAAAGCATGGGTGAATTTGCGGGACGTTATGTAAAAGTAGAATACGATCCTGAAGCAAAACCTGATGATCGTCCCGTTGATGTTGACATTGCGATCAAACTGAAAACTGAAAACAAAGCTTTGCGTGTTGAAAAATACGAACACTCCTATCCGCATTGCTGGAGAACTGATAAGCCCATTCTTTATTATCCGCTGGATTCATGGTTTATTCGTACAACGGCCATCAAAGACCGGATGATTGAACTAAACAATACAATCAACTGGAAACCCGCATCCACGGGTACAGGGCGCTTTGGCAACTGGCTTGAAAATTTACAGGACTGGAATTTATCACGTTCCCGTTATTGGGGTGTGCCTCTTCCCGTATGGCGTTCCGAAGATGCTTCCGAAGAAATCTGTATTGGCTCTGTAGAAGAATTGCGAAATGAAATTGAAAAATCGATTCAAGCCGGCTTCATGAAATCCAGCCCCTATATGGATTTTGTGCCCGGAGATTTTTCAAAAGAAAATTATAATAAAATTGATTTGCATAAACCTTTCGTGGATGATATCATTCTTGTTTCTCCTTCGGGAAAACAAATGTTTCGCGAAAAGATCTGATCGATGTTTGGTTTGATTCCGGCTCCATGCCCTATGCACAGTTTCATTATCCTTTCGAAAACAAAGACAATCTAAAGGATTATTTTCCTGCTGATTTTATTGCGGAAGGCGTTGACCAGACACGCGGTTGGTTCTTTACACTGCATGCGATTTCTTCGATGATTTTTGACAGTGTTTCTTATAAGACTGTTGTTTCGAACGGACTTGTGCTTGACAAATTCGGCGTGAAAATGTCGAAGCGTCTCGGAAATGCAATCGATCCTTTCAGTACGATTCAGAAATATGGTGCGGATGCCACACGCTGGTACATGATCACCAACGCACAACCCTGGGACAATCTGAAGTTCGATCTGGAAGGTGTTGCCGAAGTACAAAGAAAATTTTTCGGTACACTCTATAACACCTATGCATTCTTCGCACTTTACGCAAACATTGACGGATTCAAGTATAAAGAAGAAGAAATTCCCTTGAATGAGCGTCCCGAAATTGATCGTTGGATTTTATCTTTATTAAACTCCCTGATCAGCGAGGTGGATGCAAGTTACAATGAGTATGAGCCAACACGCGCCGGACGTATGATTCAGGATTTTGTGAACGAACATCTCAGCAACTGGTATGTTCGTCTTTCACGCAGGCGTTTCTGGAAAGGTGATTATTCAACCGATAAAATTTCTGCGTATCAGACTTTGTATCGTTGTCTGGAAACCATTGCCATGCTTGCCGCACCAATTGCGCCCTTTTTCATGGAACGTTTGTATCGCGATTTAAATTCAGTCTCTGAAAGAATTTCTGCCGAGTCGATACACCTTGCCAATCTTCCTGTTGCGGATGAAAAGTATATTGACAAAGATCTGGAAGATCGCATGGCACTTGCTCAGACTTTATCATCGATGGTATTATCATTACGTAAAAAAGTAAACATCCGCGTACGGCAGCCACTGAACCGCATTATGATTCCGATGCCGGACGAATCGGTGAAAACAAAAATTGACAATGTCACATCCTTGATTCTTTCGGAAGTGAATGTGAAAAATCTGGAATACATTCACGATACGGAAGGTGTACTGGTGAAAAAGATCAAACCTGATTTTAAAGCACTGGGACCCAAATTCGGAAAGAAAATGAAAGCTATTGCAGCTGTCATTTCAACCTTTGGACAACCTGAAATTTTATCACTCGAACGCAAGGGTTCTTGCATGATAACAGTTGAAAATGAAGAGGTCGCATTAAGCCTGGAAGATGTTGAAATTCTTTCAGAAGACATTCCAGGATGGCAGGTAGCTGTTCAGGGAACTCTGACTGTAGCGCTTGACATCACGCTTACCGATGATTTGAAGGAAGAAGGCATCGCACGCGAGCTTATCAACCGCATTCAGAACATGAGGAAAGACAAGGGATTTGATGTTACTGACAAAATTTCAGTTCAGATAAAAAACCACGAAAAAATTATTGCTGCGGTAAATAAAAATTTAAATTATATTTGCACCGAAACACTGGCAACTTCTCTCAGTCTGGTTGAACAGATGGACAACCCAACAGAAGCAGTAGAAGTAGAAGTGGACGAAACAATTAAAACCACCATTACAATTATTAAAAATTAACAACAATGGATAAGAACAGATACTCCGACAAAGAATTACAGGAATTCAAAACGATCATTCAGCTAAAGCTGGAAGAAGCGCGTGAAGATTATCAGCTTCTGACTGATAATTACACAAACAAAAATGACAATGACACCAACGACACATCACCTACCTTTAAGGTGCTGGAAGAAGGTGCGCAGGTGTTGAGTAAAGAAGAAAATGCACAGCTGGCAGCACGTCAGATGAAATTTATCCAGTCGCTGGAATCTGCATTAATTCGCATTGAAAATAAAACATACGGTGTATGCCGCGTTACTGGCAAACTAATTCCAAAGGAAAGACTGAAACTGGTTCCCCACGCAACACTCAGCATGGAAGCAAAAAACATTCAGTATAAACCCACGCGAAATCTGCCAACGCAGGATGATGAAGGTGATGAATAGTGTAGCATGAAAAAACTGAAAGCTTTAAGAATTCCCTTATTAGTAATTTTTCTTG
>JAGVGX010000137.1 GCA_020056865.1 Desulfobacterales bacterium | reverse complement strand
TAAACGATTTGAAAAATGTTAAGGCGGTTTCATCAAACTTGGCAAAAAGGGCAGACCTCGACCAATATTCAAAATATCTGGCCTGGAGGCATATCGTTCCTATAGATACCGGCATAAGAGGTGAAGAAGACTTAAGCAGCCGATGGTCATTTATGTGGAGATATAGCAAAGCCATCTTAGGTTTTTGCGGCTCAAAATGTAAAAAATGCGGAACGCCTCAGTTCCCTCCCCAAAGGGTATGCGTAAAACCTTCCTGCGGCGCCATAGATGACATGGAAGAATATAATTTTTCCACAAAAAAAGGGAAAGTAGGAAGTTTTACCGGAGATAATTTAGCCGCATCCATGAACCCTCCGCAGATTTACGGAAATATTTTTATAGAAGGCGGGGGAAAGGTAATGATGAATTTTACGGACTGTGATCTTGAATCAGTTAAAGTCGGCATGCCGCTGTATTTCAGTTTCCGTATAAAATATTTTGATGAAAGAAGAGATATATACAGATATTTTTGGAAAGCAATTCCGATCATAGAGGAGGGATAAAATGGCATCAGGAATCAAAGATAAGGTTGTAATACTTGGCATGGGTTGTTCCAAGTTCGGCGAACGATGGGATGCAGGCGTTGACGATTTAATGTTGGAATCTTTCCTGGAATGTATAAAAGACGCAGGCATAGAAAAAAAAGATATTGATGCGTGCTGGTATGGTTTATACTTTGATGAGATAAGCGCCGGAAAATCAGGCATCACTGTTTCCCAGGCGCTTAAACTGCCCTTTATCCCTGTAACCCGGGTGGAAAATAAATGCGCAACAGGAACTGAAGCGTTTCGCGGAGCATGTTATGGCGTTGCATCAGGTGCTTATGATATATGTCTTGCTATTGGTGTTGAAAAATTGAAAGACACCGGGTTCGGTGGACTTCCAGGAGGCGCAACCGATGGTCAGATGGAAGTGCTTACAGGCGCAGACAGAACCGCTCCAGGTGCTTTTGCTCAACTGGGTTCTGCTTATGAAGCCGCTTACAGCATCCCCATGAAAAGGATAAAGGAAGCTATGGCTCATATATCATGGAAGAGCCATCAGAACGGCTCCAAAAATCCCCGTGCCCATCTTAGAAATACACCAACCATTGAGAAAATATTATCTGCGCCCATGGTTGCCTATCCTTCCGGTCTGTTTGACTGCTGTGGCGTAAGTGACGGTTCTGCAGCAGCCATCGTAACAACGCCTGAAATTGCAAAAAAAATAAAAAAAAACCAGGAATTAATTTATGTGAAATCCATTCAGGTTTCATGCAGTTCGGGTGAGGAAGGTATGTACACGGACTGGAATGGCGCCAACGTCATGACTACCACAAAAGCTGCGGCAAAAGCATATGAAGAAGCTGGAATTAAAAACCCCAGAAAAGAGCTAAGCATGATGGAGGTACACGACTGTTTCTCTATAACTGAACTTGTGACCATGGAAGATCTTCAAATATCTTCCAGAGGAGGGGCAGTTGAGGATATTTTAAACGGTTTTTATGACCTGGATGGAAACGTCCCCTGCCAGACGGATGGTGGCCTTAAATGCTTTGGTCACCCCATTGGAGCATCAGGCATACGAATGCTGTATGAGATGTACCACCAGCTTCTTGGGACATGGTCTGAAGATCGTCTGGTAAAAAACCCCAAGTTCGGCCTTACACACAACCTGGGAGGCTTTCCAAACAGAAACGTTGTCAGCGTCTCGATCATAGGGAAAAAATAATACTGTTTTATCTATATACGACCGTAAACAAGGAGTAAACAATGGTATTTGAAACCATTTTATATGAAAAAAAAGATAAGGTCGCTTGGATAACATTAAACCGGCCAGAAGTACTCAATGCTCAAAACGACACATTAAGAGCTGAGCTGTGCAGAGCTGTAGAAATCGCCAAAACCGATAACGACGTAAGCGTTGTTGTTATTACCGGCGCAGGAGACAAGGCCTTTAGTGCAGGAGCAGACATCTCCATGTTTCCTACGTTGACACCAGCAGACGTTTTAACCAGTTTTAAAAGTGAACGCCGGGCAGTTCAAAATGTTAGAGAGATGATCAAGCCCGTTATC
Source organism: Desulfobacterales bacterium (assembly GCA_020056865.1). Next base: position 14,064 of record JAGVGX010000137.1, on the reverse strand, counting down.
GCAATGGTCAACGGCCTTGCCCTCGGAGGCGGATGCGAACTGGCCATGGCCTGTGATATTATTGTGGCTTCTGAAAAAGCAAAGTTCGGTCTGCCTGAATTAAGCGTTGGTGTTATTCCAGGAGGCGGCGGAACCCAGGTGTTACCCAGGCTTGTGGGTGAAAAAAAAGCAAAAGAGCTTATATTTACCGGCGATTTTATTTCTGCAGATCAAGCCCTGAAAATCGGCATGATAAACAAAGTGGTTCCACCGGAGCAGCTCAAAGAAGCGGTTGAAGAGATTATTGGAAAAATAATGAAAAAATCAACCGCCATATTAAAACTTGCAAAAATTGCCATCAACAAGGCCTTTGAAACTCCTCTACCAATTGGCATTGAAAGCGAAAAGGAACTTTTTGCCATGTGTTTTGGCACACAAGACCAGAAAGAAGGGGCAAGGGCGTTTCTTGAAAAAAGAAAGCCTGATTACACGGGAAAATAAAACCTGATCTTCAAGAAATATCGTTGATATAAACAGATAACTGATGAAACGTTTATCCTTTTTTAAGGAGGAAACTATGAAAATAGATGATATTAAAACAGTAGCCGTATTGGGCGCAGGAGATATGGGTCACGGCATTGCAGAAGTTGCCCTTATGGCGGGCTACAAGGTTTTTTTAAGAGATATTAAACCTGAATTTGTTGATAAAGGCGTTAAGCGCATTCATGACAGCCTGAAAAAACTTGTTGAAAAAGGGAAAGTAAGCGATTCACTTTACAGTAAAATCAAGACAGAGCTCCTGGTTCCTGCTGTTGATCTAAAAGAAGCGACAATGAGCGCTGATCTTATTATAGAGGTTATTCCGGAACTTATTAAATTAAAAAAGGAAACCTTTGCTGATATTGACCGGTTTGCCCCGAAACATGCGATTTTGGCATCCAACACATCTTCAATATCCATTACGGATATTGCATCCGCCACAACACGACCTGAAAATGTGGTTGGTCTTCATTTTTTTAACCCTGTGGTCATTATGAAACTCGTTGAAGTTATCAGGGCCGAAAAAACCTCCAATGAAACCATGGAAACCGCTGTTGAATTCTGTCATAAAATCAAAAAGATCCCAGTAAGAGCGGAAAAAGATGTCCCGGGCTTTATTGTCAATAGAATAAATGCTCCCACGCATATTCTGCGTGGCTGTTTTCTTGATCAGGGAATTATCAAGCCTGAAGAGCTGGATGCATTAATGCGACAAAAAGGACTTCCCATGGGGCCTTTTGAACTTCTTGATTTTGTTGGCCTTGAAGTACACCGTCATGTGCTTTTATACTATGCTGAAAATATACATCCTGACTATAAACCTTACAGAGTGCTTGATGAAAAAATTGAAGCAGGAAATTACGGGAAAAAAACAGGCAAAGGATTTTACGACTGGTCAAAAGGCAGGCCTGAAATAGATTTGTCAAAGGCAACAGATAAAGTTGATCCATTAGACATCACAGCGGTACAGATTAATGAAGCCACCAAACTAATTGAAATGGGTGTATGTTCAATAGATGATATTGACAAGGCCATGTTAAATGCCAGTGGATTAAAGGTTGGACCCATGGCAGTTGCCAAAGATATAAATCCGGAAAATCTCACCACCCGTCTTGAAAAGCTGGCTGAAAGATTCAACAAGGAAATATTCAAGCCGACAAATATGATAAAAAAAGGCACGTATCGATAATATTTTTGTATTAACAACTCGTAAAAATTATTTCTCAGGTACACTGTAAAACATAATGAAAATAGACAAACCGTTTCAGCCCGATGAAGATATCTATAAAGATTATCATAAAAAAAGAAATCGTATTTTCCAGATGGGTGGTGAAAGGGCTGTAAAAAAACAGCATGACAGCGGCAAGCTCACGGCCAGAGAGCGCATGGCCTATCTTTTTGATGATGGCAAATTTACTGAAACCGGTCTGTTTGTTCAGCACAGAACTACGGCTTTTGGACTGGACAAAAAAGAAATTCCGGCTGAAGCTGTTGTTGTAGGTTTCGGCAAGGTAAACGGAAGGCTTGTCATGGCTGCAGCAGAAGATTATACCACCATGGCAGGAACGTTCGGAGAATATCACGGCAAAAAATTCTCAGAAACCATTACCATGGCAAAAGATATGGGAATTCCCTTTGTGGGGCTAAACGACTCAGGTGGTGCTCGGCTTCAGGAAGGGATGGACACCCTTCAAAGTTATGCATGGCTGTTTAATGCACAGATTCTGGCCTCTGGAATTATTCCCCAGATCGCTCTGATTATGGGCCATTGCCTGGGCGGGCAAGCGTATCATCCCATCATGCAGGACTTTTTAATTCAATGCAAACATACTGGTTTTATGGGCATTGCCAGCCCTGCATTTGTCAAAACCCAGCTTGGCCAGGAAATCAGCCTTAAAGATCTTTGCGGGGTAGATGCGCATACAAAAAAATCAGGCCAAACACACTTGGCCGCAGAGGATGATAAAGACGCCATAGACAAAGCCAAACGGCTGTTGAGCTTTATGCCATCTAACAACAAGGAAAAACCTCCTGTTCTTAAAACAGACGATGATCCTGAAAGAACCGATGAAGCACTTGATACCATTGCACCGTTTCAGGCCAACAGGACATTTGATATACATAAGGTAATCGATATCATCGTCGACAACGGGGATTATTTTGAAATTTTAAAAGATTTTGCGTCCAACGCAGTCACGGCCTTTGCAAGATTTAACGGCAGGCCCGTCGGCATTATTGCCAACAACTCCATTGTTAAAGGCGGCGTTTTAGACAGTGATTCAGGTGATAAAATCTCCCGTTTTGTTAGGTTCTGTGACCTTTTTAATATCCCTCTTGTTAACCTGCACGATACACCAGGCTATCTCATCGGATCGGAACAGGAATGGCGTGGGATCTTAAGGCATGGCGCAAAAATGCTATTTTCATATATCGACGCAACGGTTCCTAAAATCACCATCGTAATAAGAAAGTCTTATGCCGGCGCATACACCGGCATGTGCTGCAAAGATACCGGCGCAGACTTTTTCTATGCATGGCCGAATTCAAGAGTAAGCACCGTAGCTGGTTCAACAGCTGCAAGCATTATTTTTGCAAAACAGATCCAAAATGCGCCTGATCCTGCTAAAGCGCATATGGAAAAAGTACTCGAATACGAAAACAAATTCGATAACCCTTATAATGCTGCAAAAAGAGGGTACGTTGATGATGTGATCATGCCGAGAGATACCAGAAAAATTATCAACAGAGCACTCGATCTGCTGGAAAATAAAACCGTGGTCAGACCATATAGAAAATATTCAAATATTAATTTATAACATATGAATAGAGGTCTTCCTGTGAAAAAGATAGACAAGATTGAAGAAGGATTTCTCGCAAAACCCACAAGAACGACAACCTGGTCGGATCTGCATTTAAAGGAAAGTTATAACCCTGAAGATGTCAAAGATATGTCATACGATCAAAACATATGCGATCCTGGCCAATATCCATATACCAGAGGCATATTTTCTAAAATGTACAGAGGCAAACTCTGGACACAGCGCCAGCAGATGGGATGGGGACTGCCTGAAAATATGAACGAACAGTTCAAAATCCTTATTGAGCAGGGCGCTACAGGACTTGCCTGGTACCGAGACCTTCCCACAACACTGGGGCTTGACCCGGATCATCCCCTGGCACATGGTTCCGTTGGCCGTGTAGGGGTAACTTTCTGCTGTCTTGAAGATATGGAAAAAGCAATGGCAGATCTTCCTTTAGACGAGATAAGCATTACCCTGATCAATGCCTCAACAACAAATGTTGCTATTCTTGCCGCCTATGTTGCTGCTGCAGAACATCGGGGTGTCGATCTTTCAAAGTTGCGCGGCACCCTTACCAATGATCCCATATTTTCGTATTTTTGCCATTCCAAAGAAGTGAATCCCTTAGACTTTGCCCTTAAAATGGTGGGAGATGTCATTGAATTTTGCAGTGAAAAAATGCCTTTGTGGAGCACCATGTATATCAGCTGTTTTTACAACCTGCGCGAGTCTGGCGAACTGACAGCACCTCAGGAGGTTGCCTGGGGCTTTGCTGTTGCTATGGAATTTATCAGGGCTGCCATCTCAAGAGGAACAGATATCGACAGTTTTGCACCAAGAGCATCTGCTTTTTGCCAGGCAGGTGTGGACCTGTTTGAAGAGGCAGCAAAATTCAGGGCTATGCGCCGCATGTGGGCAAAAATGATGAAAGAAAAATTTAACGCCAAAGACCGCAGATCGCTTCAGCTTAAAATAGCAGCACAGTCTACAGGCAGTCAACTGGTTGGTCCACAGCCATTAAATAACGTCATCAGGGTAGCGTATCAACTTCTTGGCGCTGTTCTTGGCGGTGCTCAATCGATCACGTGCGATACCTATCTGGAACCGTTTTGCGTACCGACCCCGGAATCAAGCAGGCTTGCGTTAGGGACACATCAGATTCTGGCTCATGAAACCAGTGTGCCTGCTGTTGCGGATCCGCTTGGCGGGTCCTATTATATTGAGACACTCACCGATACAATTGAAAGAGAAGCTGAAAAAATCCTGAACAAAATTGAAGATATGGGCGGCTTTGTTGAAGCTATCAAGAAAGGTTATATTCAGGAGGAACTTGACCGAGGGGTGGTTAAATTTCAAAAACAGGTAGAAAACAGGAAGCGGGTTGTGGTGGGTTTAAACGAATTTGTTTCCAGTAAAGAAGAAAAAGAAAAAGAAGAGATTCTGCCTGGCGGTTTAAGTGAAATCCCACAGAAAGACATAGAAAAAGAAGCGATAAGAAGAGTAAAACATTTACGCAGAAGCAGAAACACGTCTCTGACAAAAAATGCCTTGAACCATTTAAGTGATAAGGCAAAGGAAGGCGCCAATTTATTGCCACCTGCAATTGATGCAGTTAAAGCCTCTGCTACCCTTGAAGAAATTATGAATACCGTAAGAAACGCCCTGGGATACTCCAGAGATCCATTCAACATGCGAAACAACGCAGCACCATTTGATTAAGGATATAATATAATATGTCAAATCATAACATCAGAGCGTTAATGAGCAAAATTGGCTTAGACGGTCATGACAGAGGAATACGGGTTGTAACCAGTTTTCTTAAAGAGGCAGGGGTTGAAGTTGTTTTTATTGGAAGATTCCAAACGCCCCAAACTATCGCAACCACAGCTTTGCAGGAAGATGTTGACATCATCGGCATCAGTTCGCTTACCGGAGAATATGAAACCCTGGTTCCGGAGCTGATCTTAAAACTAAAGGAACTTAAACTTGAACATATTCCTGTTGTTGTTGGAGGAATTATACCCCCGAAAGACGTTGTTAAATTACGTGAAGCCGGTGTAAAAGAAGTATTTCCTGCAGGCTCATCAGTTAACAAAATCGTCACTTACATGATTGATGCTGGAAAAGCCTGCCAGGAAACAAAAAAAAATTAAAACATAAATTTTGCTTCACCAAAGTTTACGATATCTCATACTTAACAACACATATATGTCTACAGATATAAACAACATACTTAAAAAAACATTTACAATCAGTGAAAACGAGGGGGAAAATAAGGTTGTTCCTCTTAAAGAAGCTGTGAAAAACAATATTGAACCAGGGATGTCACTTCACATAGCGATTGAAGCAAATGCCGCTATCAATGAAATCATACGTCAATTTTACGGGAAACAACCGGGATTTACTCTTGTAATGCCGGGAATCATAGCTACAGCACTTAACCTTATTCACTGCGGATTGATAAAAAAAACCATTACATCGAGCTATTCATTTCTTGCACCTTTTATGGCGCCAAGCGCTATTGCCCAAAACGCTTACAAAACCAAATCCATAGAATTTGAAGACTGGACACTGTGTTCAATCTCTCAAAGATTGATGGCCGGCGCCATGGGACTTGCCTTTATGCCTACAAAATCAATTGTAGGAAGCAGTATAGAAAAAGAAAATAAACATACGTTTAAAAGCATCGAAGATCCTTTTGGAGGTGATAAACATATCGGCATCGTCAAAGCGCTTAATCCTGATATATCGATCATTCACGCATGGGCAGCCGATCCTTTCGGCAACACCATTATTTCTCCTGCAAGTCCATTTTTATCTTGGGATAGCCATTTGTGGGCCTCAAAAGCGAGTAAAAAAGGCGTCATCGTTACTGTTGAAAACGTTGTGACTACAAATTTTATCAGAAAACACTCATCTTTGGTGAAGCTGCCCGGTTATATGGTAAAATCTGTCTGTCCTGCACCCATGGGCGCACATCCGTCTTGTTTCACAAGCCAGGGCATAGATGAATTTGAAGCTTATGGCGACGATTATGATTTTATAACAACTTACAAAGATGCAAGCAAAGATAATGCACGACTGGATGCCTGGATAAAAAAGTGGATACTCGATCTTGATTCACATGAAGATTATATAAGTAAAGTGGGTGTTAAAAAATTAAACTTTCTTAAAGAAAAAACCGGAAAAGATGCATGGAAATCTGTGTCACAAAACATAATCCCGAATATTTCATCGAGTGCCAAGGCAAACACCATAGAAACAATGATTATTATGGCGTCACGAGTGATACAAGACCTTGTTTTAAAAAATGATCACAAAATAATGCTCGGCGGTGCGGGTGTAGCTGCACTTGCGTCCTGGCTGGCTTATTATAAATTAAAGGCCAAAAATAGTGACGTCGAGCTGTTATCAGGAACCGGAATTTTCGGGTTTACGCCAAGACCGTTTGATTCTTTTTTTGCTTCTATTTACAATATTCCCACATGCAAAATGTTAACCGATACACTCGACATTTATTCTGTTATGATTGCGGGAACAAATGCCAAAGCGATCAGCGTCATGGGCGCAGGCCAGATCGATCAATACGGAAATGTCAATTCAACAAAAATTGCAAGCTCATATATAACCGGTTCAGGAGGCAGCAATGATGCTGCTAACGCTTCAGAAGTTGTTATTATCGCCGAGCAGTCGCCAAAAAGGTTTGTTGAAAACGTCCCATATGTTACTTTTTGTGGAGACAGGGTAACAACGATTATATCTTCAATGGGAATTTTTAAAAAAAAAAATGCTTCAGATAGGTTTGTGCTTACAAACTATTTTTCAGATCCAAACCTAAAGACTCCTGACAGAATAATTAAAAAAATAAAAGATCATTGCGGATGGGAGCTAAACGTTGCTAAAGGTATAACAGAAACAAATGTCCCTTTGAAAGAAGAGTTGCTCACGTTAAGAATTTTGGATCCCAAACAAATATTCACCAAACAATAATATACATTTTTTTTGATATTTATATTTCAAAGAGGAGAATTTAAATGAGTACCAAACAAGAACTTAAAGGTTATGAAACCATCTACAAGGAATATCATGAAAAGCGAGATAATGTCCTTAATATGGGTGGTGAAAAGGCGATAAAGAAACAGCATGACAGTGGCAAGCTCACCGCGAGAGAGCGGATGGCGTATCTTTTTGATAATGGAAAATTTACTGAAACCGGCCTGTTTGTTCAGCACAGAACCACAGCATTTGGGCTGGATAAAAAAGAAATCCCGGCCGAAGCTGTTGTCGTAGGCTTTGGCAAGGTAAATGGACGGCTTGTTATGGCTGCTGCAGAAGATTACACCACCATGGCAGGAACGTTCGGAGAATATCACGGCAAAAAATTTTCCGAAGCCATTACCATGGCAAAAGATATGGGAATTCCCTTTGTGGGGCTAAACGACTCAGGTGGTGCTCGGCTTCAGGAAGGCATGGACACTCTTCAAAGTTATGCATGGCTGTTTAATGCCCAGATTCTGGCATCAGGGATTATTCCCCAGATTGCTCTGATTATGGGCCCATGCCTGGGCGGGCAAGCGTATCATCCCATCATGCAGGACTTTTTAATTCAATGCAGACATACCGGTTTTATGGGAATTGCCAGCCCTGCATTTGTCAAAACCCAGCTTGGCCAGGAAATCAGCCTTAAGGACCTTTGTGGCGTTGAAGCCCATGCAACAAAATCAGGCCAGACCCATTTGGTTGCAGATGATGATAAAGACGCTATCGACAAAGCAAAGCGACTGTTGAGTTTTATGCCGTCAAGCAATAAGGAGAAACCGCCTGTTATAGAAACCGGCGATGATCCGGAAAGAACAGATGAAGCCCTCGATACCGTTGCGCCTGAACAGGCATTCAGACCATTTGACATAAAAAAAATTATCAACAGTATCGTAGACAACAATGATTTTTTTGAAATATTTGAAAACTTTGCAAAAAATGTAGTCATCGGTTTTGGACGTTTTAACGGGCGACCAGCAGGTATTATTGCCAATCAGCCCAAATGGAAAGCAGGTGTCTTAGATTGCGATGTGTCTGATAAAGTGGCAAGATTTATCCGGTTTTGTGATCTTTTCAATATCCCTTTAATTAATCTGCATGACACTCCAGGCTACCTTATAGGACCCGATCAGGAATGGCAGGGAATCTTAAGACATGGCGCTAAAATGCTTTATTCATATATAGAAGCAACGGTTCCCAAAATAACCGTTATTGTCAGAAAATCATATGCAGGTGCATATACAGGCATGTGCTGCAAAGACACTGGGGCTGATTTTGTGTATGCATGGCCCAACGCCAGAGTCAGTATTGTTGGCGGAGCTACAGCTGCAAGCATCATCTTTGCAAAAGAAATCAAAAACGCAGATAATCCTGAAGAGATGAAAATAAAACGTATTAAACAGTATGAAAAAGAATTTGAAAACCCTTATGAAGGGGCAAAACGAGGATATATCGACGATGTGATTATGCCGAAAGATACCCGAAAATACATTAACCGTTCCTTGGATGTACTTGCAAATAAGACGGTAGTAAGACCTTATAGAAAGTACTCGAACATTAATCTCTAAATTTTTTATTCTTATTAATTATTTACATTTAAGGAGGTTTATATGGCTGGTCCTTTAGCAGGAATGAAAGTACTCGATTTTTCGACATTATTACCTGGCCCTTATGCTACACTGGTTTTAGCGGATCTTGGTGCTGATGTTCTCCGTGTTTCATCCGGGACGCGTATTGATTTGGCAGAGCATATGCCGCCATTTGTTTCTGAAAAAAAAATCTCAGCAACCCTTGCCTGGCTTGGCCGGAACAAGAAAACCATGACGCTGAATCTTAAAAACGAAAAAGGCGTTAAAATCATTCACCAGCTTATTAAAGAATATGATATCATCCTTGAGCAATTCAGACCGGGGGTTATGGATAAACTCGGACTTGGATATAAAGATCTGAAAAAAATCAACCCGACCCTTATTTACTGTTCTTTAACTGGATATGGCCAGTCCGGCCCCATGAGCATGAAGGCAGGACATGATATTAATTACATGTCACGGGCAGGACTTATGTCTCATTCCGGAAGGAAGCAAGGCGGACCTGTTTTGACGGGCATGCAGATTGCCGATGTGGGATCAGGATCAAACAATGTTATCATAGGCATCCTTGCAGCGGCAATGCACAGGAACAAAACCGGCAAAGGACAGTTTATAGACATCTCCATGACAGATGGCGTTCTTGCCTTTAACGCCATGTCGGGCGCTGCATATCTTGCTTCCGGCAAGGAGCCTGAAAGAGAAAGTGAATTTATCAACGGTGGATCTCTTTATGATTTTTATGAAACCAAAGACGGAAAATTCATCAGTTTTGGCGGTCTGGAACCCCAATTTTTTGCCGACTTCTGTAGGGTTCTGGATTGTCCTGATTTAAAGGAACAAGGAGTTATCCCAAAAGATCTGCCTAAAGAAAAAGAACGAATTCGAAACATTTTTAAAACAAAAACACAGGATCAGTGGGTTAAAGAATTTGAAAAAGCAGATGCCTGCATTGAACCGGTATTATCTCTAGGCGAAGCGCTAAATGACCCCCAATTTATAGAAAGAAACATGGTTGTTGATTTAAAAATGCCAGGCGGCGGCACCATGAAACAAATCGCCACCCCTATTATGTTCTCTGAAACCCAACCAGAATACAATAAAATAGGAGAGTCTACAGGAACCCATACCAGAGAAATCTTGCTTAAACTTGGATATTCTGAAAACGAGTTTGATGAATTCAAAAAAAACGGTGTTTTTGCCTAAACCTTGAATAGGTCTACTGAAAAACCACACAAACTGATGCCCTTTCAGGAGATACTTGCCCAGATTAGTTCTACTCAACAACCTTGCAATGGTTAACAAAGAACCATTGCAAGGTTTGCCTGCGTATTGCATATAACACGGCCATATGAACATATGAACCCATATCTAAATAAACGAAGAAACAGCATCTGTAACATCTCTGCGAATGCTGCGCCCCCAATAAACACACGCTCTCCCTGGATTATTGTTCTTTCCGGTTTTGTACTTATTTTTGTTCTATACGGCTCCTACTATTGTTCTGGTGTTTTTTTAAGACCCATGTGTGAAGAGCTGGGTTGGACGAGAGCGGTTACTACCGGCGCAATCTCACTTTACATGGTTGTACATGGTGGATTTTCCATTATCATGGGATCGTTAAGCGATACATACGGACCTCGGATTGTTGTACTGATCAGCACCATTGCAGTGGCTCTTAGCTACAGTCTCATATACTACATTACCGAGCCATGGCATTTATACGTGTGTCTGGGCATCATGGTCGGTATCGGCATGGGGTCAGCCTATGTCCCTCCTGTTTCAACCGTTGCAAAATGGTTCGTTAAAAACAGGGGGCTCGCCCTGGGAGTTGTGGCATCAGGCGTCGGTGTCGGCCAGATGGTTCTGCCTCCTGTGATGAGATACATGATTACAGCATACGGATGGAGAATGTCGTTTGTCATCATGGGATGTATCGTCCTTATGATTGGCGTTCCTGCTTCACTTTTTCTAAAACATCCTGACCAGCAAACAAGCTGCTGCAACAATGAATCGAATCATCAAGATCGTGATCCACATAAAAACAACTTATGGACCGTAAAAAGTGCTGTGAAAACAACATCTTTTCATCTGATACTGGCCATTTTCATGAGTCTGGTTTTCGGTATCAGCATTATCTTGTCACAACTGGTGGCCCATGCCGAAGATATAGGGATCGACCCTATAAAAGCCGCATTTATTTTAACACTCATCGGCATAGGCGGGATTATCGGCAGAGTAGCCATCGGTGGACTTGCTGACAGGCTGGGAAGCAAAATAATTCTCCCTTTGTGTCTGATCCCTCAATGTTTTTTGTTTTTAAGCCTGATATGGGCAAACGAACTTTGGGAATTTTATCTTATTGCTGTTGTCTACGGTTTAACTTATGGCGGCACGCTTCCATCATTACTTTTAATGAACTCAGAGTTCTTTGGTGTCACATCATCCGGAACCATATATGGCATACTCATTTTCGGAGCAACAAGCGGTGGGGCATTTGGAGCACCTCTTGCCGGATACATTTTTGATATTACAGGGAACTACGCCATGGCGTTTATGGCAGGAGGCATCGTTCTATTGGCAGGGGCTGTGCTGAGCTTTATTGTCAAACCGCCCAGGCAACATACATGAATTTAAAAAAACATATCAGTTCTTTTTGTCTTCTTCTATAGAATCTTGATCTTTTTTCCCACTCTCATTTGTAGCGCTTTTGAAATTTTTAATGGCCTTTCCTATCCCCGATCCGATTTCAGGAAGTTTGCCCGCTCCAAAAATTATCAAAACGATAACCAGTATGATTGAAAGCTCCCATATGCTAATTCCGCCAAACATAACGTCTCCTTATGTAAAGATATTGCCCATATCATCGTATTTGAATGCATCTTTAAGATTTTTAATATATGAATTGTCACAGGCATGCAACTTATTTGTTTAATAAGCCTGCTTCAAAAGTAAAACAACTTGGGGGGGAGTATAAGATGACCCTGCGCCAACAATATAAAAAGGTATGCGAAATCCATAACGATTTCGCATAACTTACATATATTTTAAAAACAATATATTACGATAAAAATCCCTAAGAATTGTTAAACAAAAACATATTTGGGGCAAATGTTTCTTATATCTTCAGATGGCTATTCATCCGTCTTTGGAACATCTGAAGACGTTGTATCAGCCGCTCCTTCCGAACTATCAGTTTTCTCCGTTCCTTCCAAATTACCTGCTTTTTCGTCCACAGCGCCACCCATAACATCCTCGGCAGCTTCCGTTGGAGGTGATGTTACAGCGCCTTCTCCGTGCTCAGATGCCATATCAGCAGCATCTGTTGCGGTATCGCCAACTTGCTGAACCGAATCAACTGCTTCGTCCTTAACTGCCTCAACAGGCTCGCTCACCGTCTCTTTAACAGCTTGAGACGTATCTTCGACGCTGCCGGTTGATTCTTGTGCAGGTGATGTTTGTGCCTCCTGTTCCTCTTTGCCACATCCAGAAAAAACCAAAAAAACACCTAAAACGATAAATATTAAAAACTTATTCCCCTTCATTTTTAAACCCTCCTTTACTTTTTTTTACATAATTAATTTTAAACCACACCCTAATTATTATTGCACTCCGCCATAGCGTATTAGCACTATATTTATATTTTAAAAAATGTCAACAAACAAGATTGCTATAAATGAAAAATAATTATTTGTTAGGATCATTCACCCTCATTGACAAATATATTTTTATCAACTGAGCCAGTTTCAAAACGGGCTCAACTAATAAATAAAGTGCCGCTGGTTGTGTCGTGCAGCACGAATCATGTTACTATATATTTTTTCATTTGGAAATAAAAGTCAAATATGATAAATGTATGAAAATATAATGCAATGTATTGAAAGCATATAACCATTCTTAGCCTTTATCTATTTTTTTTTAAGGTTTATAGGGAGGCATACCATGATAAAAAAACGGCTTGGTAATATTTCATGCCAACCATATATAAAACATATTCTCTTTTTCTTGGCAATGTTATGTTCGATCTGCTGGGGTGAACTATTTTCCGGTATGCTTTTAAAAAATAATTCGGGTTCGGCTTATGCAGAAAAAAGCGCCCTTTTTGAAGCCAAAGATAAAATCAGTATTGATGAATACTACAAAAAAGGCACCTACATGCATGATCCAGAACTTCCTGATAACCTGAAATGGATGCCGTTTTCAGGAAGAGGCGTTGATGAAAAAACAACAGAAATTACCCCGGTATACGGCGACACCATCCCCTTGAACTGGGATGAAACCGGAAGCTTCAGCAATGAGTTGTGTAATGGCAAATATGGCTCGCAAATAAAGCAAATTCTGTCTGACCATGGCATAAATATCGAAAAACTTAATCATCTATTCAATATGGTCGGAAAGGAAAAATGTGTCAGTTTCTACGATAGCGGCCATATGGTCATTTTTGACGACAAGGTAAAAAAATCTTATATTATTCAAACAAAACCCGGAATTGCGCTTGCGCTTGAAAAGGTTGAGTTTGAGCTTGTTCCTCACGGCAAATAACGAATACTGGTTTATCTTATGAACAATTTTATTGCAGACTGTCTTCCTGTTTTGATTGGAAGTCTTCCCATGGATAACCATCAAAAAGCAACAGAGCTTGTTTTTAAATATACCCCTAAAATTCCTTTATGGGTCCAACTTCCAATTTACAGTCAAGAAGGAATGATATCGCAATTTATGCCAGGCATGCCGGGTTTTACTGTAAAAGATGACACGTTTTACATGGATACATCCAGCGACACGTTTAACGATGACCTTTTGGCTTTTTATGAGACATATCTGGCCATACAGGAAGGCACGTCTGATCTTGATCATTCGCCATTCGTACTTGACATGAACACAGCAAAGGGGTTTTTTGTTTTTTTAGACAGCATCCGGAATCTTTCCTATACACCTGTTGCTCTAAAAGGTCAGATAACCGGCCCTGTCACGTTCACAACCGGCGTTAAAGACGAAAACGGGAAAGCCATATTTTACAATGAACAGGCAAGGGATGCAGCAGTTAAGCTGATAGCCATGAAAGCCCGATGGCAGACAGAAAAACTTTCGCAGTTCGGTTGTCCTGCAATTGTTTTTTT
>JAGVGX010000191.1 GCA_020056865.1 Desulfobacterales bacterium | reverse complement strand
GTCTTATATAATCCCATGATTTCCTGGTTCATTTTTTGTTTGTTATTTTTATATTTTTCTCTAAGCTCTGTCATAAGTGGCTGAAGTTTTTTCATTTCTGACATGGACTTATAACTTTTTGACCCTAAAGGCCACAGGATAATCTTGATAAATACCGTTAATATGATAATAGCAATGCCGTAATTGGGTATAAATTCATGCAGATAATTCATTGCCCATACACAAGGCTTGGCGATAACGTCAAACATCCCGAAATTAACAGCTTTTTTTAGATTATAATTTGCTTTGGCAAGAGCTTTCATGCTTTTTGGACCGAAATACAGGCTGTATTCAAAACCATGCTGGGTATTCGGAGCGATAATACTTTCGGGTTGAATGTAGTCTGCCTTTAAAATATTTTGCGGATTAACACCAATTTGCATAACCGCTTCAGCAGGTTTTTCAGGTATAATGCAGGATATGAAATAGCGGTCCTGCAACGCGATCCATTTAATTTTTCCGCTCAATGGCCCGGTGGTTTCAATTTTTTTCGTTTTTATCTGTGTAAGCTTGTCGTTTATTAATGCACTGGGACCTTCAAAACCGTACATGGTTTTATCCTCAGGACCTTTGTTTTGAATAGAGACAATCAAGTTGTTTTGAAATGTCTGGTCGGATTGGTTTTTTACTGCAACATTGAGTTTAATTAAGTAAGTTTCAGGAAAAAATGTGAATTTTTTCTCAATGACTATTCCTGACGATGAAACAAAAGTGAAGGATACTTCTTTCGGGGTTTCATATATATTTATGGAATCAGATGGTAGTTTTGATAAGAAAAAAGAGTTGTTTAGGTCAAAATCATGTGGGGTTTTGTTTTGAAATGCAAGAGTTATGGTTTCAGCGTTTGGCTCTGTTGACAGCATTTCAAGCAACGGTGAGTTTAGCTCAATATGTTGTCTGTATTTTTTTAAAATAAAGCTGGTAAAAACGGCACCTTTTTCAGAAATCTGTACGGAATATAAAGGCGTATTTATCGTTATCTTCCTATGTTTTTTAGATAATAGGGCGACATCTTCAGAGCCGTGTTGTTTGTTGTCAATCAACTCGTCTTTTAAAATAGGCGTAACTTTTGCTATTTGTTGATTAGATAGCTCTATCTTCGGTTGATTTAGTTTTTCTTTTTCTACAAAAAAAAACTCCCACAAAAAAAACAGAAGAAATGAAAGTAAAATTGCTATGAACAAGCGGGTCTGATCCATAATCATCTCCTAAAAACTATACTTAAGGTATGTTTGTCTTTTTTTGGTTATATTTTACAGGCTGTATCATTAGGATTATAAAGGCACATACATTCAGATCAAATCAAGGAAAGATTACAGATCGTTGACATAAACCGCGAGCCATGTGCTAATGCTTTATTTCTGAATTACAAGCTATTGGATCTACGGGTTTATATGCTTTGACTTATATATCATAACGATCTGGCACGGGGTCAATTCCTCCCGGATGAAACGGATGACATCGCAAAATTCTTTTAACAGAAAGGAAAAGCCCTCTTACAAGACCGTAGCTGCTAACCGCTTGATACGTATAAGCTGAGCAGGTTGGGTAAAAACGACATGAAGGGGGGAAAACAGGAGATATAAAGCATTGATATGCCTTGATGAATAACAAGGTAAGTCTGACAAATATGTTGTTAATTATTCGTGCTCCTGTCGATTCTGTTAAATATATGTTGCAAGGATATGAACATCCGGCTTGATGCCAAGCCAGCAGCCTGTTTCTTTGCTATGATATTAATGTCCCAAATTTTCGAAAATTTATGTTTGTTTTGCCTGAAATACTCCCGTAAAATTCTTTTGAATTTGTTTCGTACCGCAGCATTTCCAACTTTTTTTGTAACGGTTACACCTATGCGTGATCTTTCATGGTGACCCGGAGTGAAAACGGCAATAACATATTGACTATGAATTGTCTTCCCATTTTTTTCCAGGTAAAGATATTCGTGCCGTTTTAAAAGTCTGTCTGATTTGGTAAAAGAAAATTGATTCAGAATCATCTTCCTTAGTTTTATTCTATGCGTTTAAAATCAAAAAGAACAAACTTAGACGGATAAACGATTTCTTCCTTTGGCTCTGCGGCGGTTAATAACTCTTCGACCCTGCTTGGTTGACATCCGTTTTAAAAAACCGTGAGTTCTTGCACGCTTTATTCTGCTTGGCTGATATGTCCTTTTCATAATATATGTCCTGTTTCTAAATGCTTATGACTATACGCCTGATATTTTCCAAAAGTTAGAGACTGTTGCAAAACGTCCCCTTTCGTCCAACTTCGACGTGAGCCTAAAATGTTAATCCTCTTTCAAAGGTCTCAAGTGCAACTTGTATAAGTCTTAAACTTTTTATATTAAATATAAATGATAATAATGTCAATATGTATACCGGATAATTAAAATTTTTTTGAGAATGATTTCGAGTTCGTATCATGGTTAGAGTAACCGGTTCGTTTGTTCGTGTATGTTTTTGTTTAGAAAGTCTTCGGCTTCTTTAAATTTCAGCGTGCCACTGTACAATGCTTTCCCTACAATAACGCCGATAACGCCTGCACGATAAATAGAAACAAGATTTTTTATATCCTCAATGGTTGAAACGCCTCCGGAAGCCACAATCGGTGTTGATACAGCTTCTGCAAGTTGTCTGGTTTCTTCAATATTGGGGCCGGTTTGCATCCCGTCACGATGAATATCTGTAAAGTTTATGGCTGCCACACCGCAACTTTCAAACTGTTTTGCAAGATCAACCGCCTTTATCCGGGTTGTTTGTGTCCATCCTTCAATTGCAACAAACCCGTTTCTTGCGTCAATGCCGACTATAATTTTATCAGGAAACTCTTTGCAGGCGTTGATTACAAGGTCTGGGTTCCTTATGGCTTCTGTGCCTATGATGACCCTTTTTACTCCCAGATCGAGCAGCATGTTGATGGTCTCTTTGTTCCTGATGCCTCCTCCAACCTGAACAGGAATATTTACATGCCTAATAATTTTTTTTATGGAATCAAGGTTTTGAAGCTTTTTCCCAACAGCGCCGTCAAGATCAACAATATGAAGCATCTTTGCGCCTTGGTCTTCCCATTTTTTTGCCATGGATGCCGGGTTATCGGAAAAAACCGTTTCTTTATCCATCATACCTTGCAGGAGCCTGACACACTTGCCATTTTTTAAATCAATTGCAGGTATAATAATCATGGTGTTTTTAGTGTGTTAAGTATGTCTTCAAGTCCGGATGAAGCCATCTGTTCAGCGGTCACCCAGCTTGCTTTTCTTTTTAAAAATATACCGAGTTGCAAAAGATTTTCACTTAAAGAATGCTGCGTTTCATCAAAATGTCCGGACCATAATATACGTCCGTCAGGTACACGGACTATATGCATTCCAAAGGCAACCGAAGCAGGAGATTCAACAGAATACGTTGTTCCTACACGTTGTTTGAACCTGTAAATATATCCGGATAGAACAGCATCTGCGTGTTGACCTTTTCCTGACTCAATAAGGAAGTTGCGTTCAGAAACAATAGGTTCCGGTTTGGAGCCTGACGCTGACCAATCGGGTTGGTTGTGTTTTGCAAATATAAAATGATAATCGTTAAGCATACCTATTAAATCAATAAGACGATCCGTCATATACGTAACGGCGTTATCTGGTATGGAGCCTGTCATGAACGTTTTGCCGCACAAAGGGCAATGATTTTCATCGGCGTCTTTATAGACAGACGAGATGCTTTTAAATGGCATCACGAGAATTGTTTTTATGCCTGTATCCACAGCGTTTGATTTCGGCGCGATAATTTGTGTTTTACAACCGTAAGAAAAGTTCAATGCTATGCAAAGCAAAGTTGAAAATAATACGGTATTATAAAATTTTGTCATACATTTATAATGTTCCCTTGCTGGAAAGCACATCTGTAATGCGTTCATCATAAGAAGATGCCTGATCCAGCGATTTGCCCAACGACTTAAAAATTGACTCTATGATGTGATGTTCATTGTCGCCGTAAGACGTGTTTATATGCAGGTTCATACCGCCATTAACTGCAAAGGCTCTTAAAAACTCCTTGGCAAGATATATATTAAACCCTGTGCCTGTGCTTTTTATATCAGGAACATTAAAAACCATGAATGGACGTTTTGATAAATCAATACTCACGCTGGTTAATGCTTCATCCATAGGGGTAACAGCGTGGCCGTATCTTTTTATTCCCTTACGGTTACCAAGTGCTTTATTGAAAGCATCTCCGAGAACAAGTCCAACATCTTCAACCGTGTGATGAAGATCAACGTCAAGGTCTCCTTTTGCAGAGACTGACAGATCAAAAAAGCCATGAACGCTCATAAGGGAAAGCATATGGTCTAGAAAAGGGATTCCGGTTGATATACTACAGGTTGTTCCAGAGCCATCTATGTTGAGTGTTAGGCTTATGCTGGTTTCTTTTGTATTACGGTTGAGTTTTGATGTGCGTTGCATATGATTAACGTTTATCTCGTTACAAATAAATTAAATTTAAAGATTAAGTAACTACTCAGCAGGAGACAGAAGCCAGAATTCAGGAGCCAGAATGAAAAGGAAACCTGCTTTGGTTATGGTGATACTTTGCTAATGCTCAACTTGAAGAAGTTAGTAAGTTGCGGGAGACTGCATTGCTTCTATTCTGGATTCTGTCTCCTTAATTCCGACTCCTGAGCAGTTACAAGATTTATAACATATGATGAAAAAAAATAAAAGCTTGGTTACATGTTAATTCGCGATCATAAGGAGATATATAAAAAAACCACCTTGTTTTTACTCAACTCTTGATATGCATGCAGCAAAGGCTGAATCTTTCATAACTTTTTTGGCAAACTTTAAGTATTTCATTGCAATAGCTCTGACTGACATTTGCAAAGCATATGGCCGTAGGGGTTTTTCCAGCAAATAGTGAACATTTGAACCCTCACACATATCCACAATGTCATTGCTTGCATGGCCTGTAATCATTATGGCGTCTTCATGGGCGGATGTAAATTTTTCAGCAATTGAATCAAGAAATATAAACCCGCTTTTTTCACCAAGAAAAACATCAACTACAAAAATGGCAATTCCGGGATCACGAAGTAAACAATACTCAATAGCCTCATCAACATTTGTAAAGACGAAAACCTCGCCCCATGTATAGAAGCTGTTGATTATGCCTGAAAGTAATTCAACTATATCCGGTTCATCGTCTACGATGATTACGTCCAGACCACTCCCCATAACCTCCTCCTTATGAACAATAGCAAGATGATATTATGTCACGATTGAGATTGCTTTTTTCTTTTTAAATAAACTTCTTTATGGTGTCAATATAATGTCTAATTTTTATGATAAAAAACAAATAGATAAAATTAGTTAAAACATGCTGTTATCAAAAAACAGCAGCGCTATGCGGTGCTTAGTTCAGTAGTTTAAAGCCAAGTTTTTCTATTTCCTCATATAATCGCTCTTTGGTGACGGGCTTAATAAGATAAGCGTTACAGTTGGCTTGTATAGCGTTTTCAACAACTTGTTTATCTGAATGCGCTGAGGTCATAATTATTTTAGATGTATGCTTTTCGTCTAAACCATGTTGGCTTTCGAGTTTTCGAATTTTTACAAGTGCTTGAAGGCCGTTAATCTCAGGCATCATAATATCAAGAAAAATCATATCATAGAGGGCATGATCATTAATCGCCATTTCTACAGCTGTAATAGCTTCTTTCCCATTGCTCGCTACGTCAACTTCTCCAAGGCCGGCCAGTTGTTTGTTTAACAGCTTTCTTGACACAAAATTATCTTCAGCGATTAATATTTTGTAATTATTTTTCGTCATTTTCTGCCAAGGGTTGCATAAATTAGTTTTAAGGTATCACCATCTTTTATTGGGTATCAGTATAAAGTCAACGCTATAGAAAATCAATGAATAACTCAAAGAACAAAAGCGGATGCTTACCTGGTGTCTGAAGGAGAAAGTTTTTTGCTGAGTGTGTAGGGTTAAACCAAGATGGATGAAGAGAACCCGGGATGTCTTGCCGTCAATTTGTTCAGAACAGCAATTAGTACAGACGGCTCAAGTCGCCTTTTTTTCTTTTTCAAGTGCTTGACTTGATAGGCAGAGCTTATTATTTAGTGTCATGTTTCCAGTACCTCCCTTATTTTTTTTGCCAGATTTATTTTGGTAAAAGGTTTTTCAATAAAATTTATATTTGAATCAATAACACCGTGGCGGGCGATGACATCGGCTGTATAGCCGGAAAAAAACAGCGTTTTGATGC
>JAGVGX010000111.1 GCA_020056865.1 Desulfobacterales bacterium | reverse complement strand
TTTTCTGTGGTTATAGTCCCCTATACCACATTTGTTGGGCCAGTCAGCTATGTTCTAATTTTTACCCCTCATCTGTCCAATCTATGGGGCGCAGTCCAAACAAAGGATATAAAATGAATAATCTTTGGTTAAAGACTATCTCCGAACATCTTGATGTTATCAAGCTTTTGGCCGAAAATAGGGAATCCATTGATGGCTTGCAAAAGATTGCTGAAATTGTAGTGGAAACATATAGGTCTGGAGGAAAACTGTTGATCTGCGGAAATGGAGGAAGTGCGGCAGATGCCCAGCACATCGCAACAGAATTCGTAAGTAAATTTTTAAAGGAAAGAAGGGCCTTGGATGCCGAAGCCTTGACGACGAATACGTCTTGCCTGACAGCTATCGGGAACGATTACAGCTTTGAACATATTTTTGCCAGGCAGGTTGAAGCTAAAGGCAGGAAAGGCGATGTGCTTATTGCTATCTCCACGAGTGGAAATGCAAAAAATGTTGTTGCGGCTGTAAAAATAGCAAAAGAAATAGGAATGAAAACAATTGCACTTACCGGAAATAATACGAATAGTTTGCTTTGTACGCATTCGGACTATTCGATCAATATCCCGTCGAACTCTACGCCGCGGATCCAGGAAGCGCATATTATGGTAGGCCACATGATCTGTGATCATATTGAAAAAAACATATAACGCATGAATATGAAAGATAATACGATTCTAAAAAGTTCAAAATATCTTGGTGTGACCTATTCTATAACAAGAGCGCCTCATACCGACTATCCTTTCCAATTATGTCAGCTTTTGCTGTTGAAATATTTTAAAAAGACTGGCAAGCTTTTGGAAATGGGATGCGGCAGGGGAGACCACTTGAAGGTATTCTCCGAACTCGGCTTTGATGTTGCTGGCGTCGATATTTCCCCGAGCGCTCCGGAATATTCGGACGGATATGATGTTAAAGTGGCCAATCTGGAGGCCGATCCATTGCCATTCCCAAAAGAAAGTTTTGATTTCGTATTCAGTAAATCGGTGATCGAACACATGAGAGAACCGGCCCAATTGATGGCCAAGGCCTTCGATGTGTTACGTCCTGGGGGCATCGCTGTGATGATGACACCAAGCTGGGAACACACTTCTTGGGGGCCGTTCTATATCGATCATACTCATGTGACCCCCTTTACAGCGCCTGCTCTGGAAGACGCCTTAAAGATCGTTGGTTTCGGAAATATAGAAGTGGAACATTTTTATCAGTTACCGTTTTTATGGAAGTGCTCTTTTTTGAAACCGTTTGTTAGGGCGTTTGCCGCTGTTCCCATTCCTTATCGTCCTTATAAAAAGGCCCCTTGGCCTGACGGCTTAAACAAGTTTATTCGTTTTTCTAAAGAAGTCATGTTGTTGGCTGCTGCGCAGAAACCCACAAACCAGATATGAAGAAAATTTATGCAATTATTCCAGCCAGAAGCGGATCAAAGGGCGTTCCCGGGAAAAATATTAAATTGTTGGCCGGTTATCCGCTGATCGCGTATAGCATTGCGGTTGCAAAACTTTGCCCTTCAATTGATAGAGTGATTGTTTCAACTGATTCAGACGACATTGCAGAAATTTGCAAGAGATATGGGGCCGAAGTTCCTTTCTTGCGCCCAGCAGAATTTGCACGTGATCATTCTCCTGATCGAGATTTTGTTATGCACGCACTACATTGGTTCAAAGAAAATAAGCAATCAATGCCCGAGTATCTAGTGCATCTTAGGCCAACAACACCGCTTCGCGACCCAATGCTGATTGATGAGGCAACAAAATTGATAAAGACACAGTCAGACTCCACATCTTTGAGATCCGGCCACCCAGCGTCTGAATCGCCGTTAAAGTGGTTTATGCGAAACGATGGTGGTTATTTTTATAGCTTCAACCCCAATAATTCTGATTTGGCCTACGCAAATTTGCCAAGACAAGCATTTCCACCCGTTTACATTCCGGATGGATATGTAGATGTATTAAAGACGTCATTTGTGGTGAATAATGATAATATCCACGGTAACAAGATGTTAGGATATGTGTCGCCCATGTGTTGTGAGGTTGATACGCCAGAAGACTTTGAGTTTTTAGAATATCAGACCATTAAAAAAGGTCACGTGCTTTACGGATTTCTTAAGTCGAATTACAAGAGGGAGGATTAATGTCAGGATGGAAATTTAATTTAGAGCCGATGGATGTTCCCAAAGTGGAAACAAAATATAGGAAAATTGTTACCAAGATTCCTGTTCCAGAGAGCCTGGACTATTTTAAAGCCCTTGATGAATATGAATCAACGGCAATGCATGGGCAAATGCCTGTAGTATGGGATCGCGCCAAAGGTTTTCAAGTGAGCGACGCGTGGGGAAACACTTGGATTGACTTTACCTCCACAATATTTGTTGCAAATGCCGGGCATGGGAATACGAGAATTGTAAATGCAGTTCGGGAACAACTAGACAAACCGCTGTTGCATACGTACACATTTGCGAGTAAAATTCGTACAGAATATTTAAAATATTTGATTGAAGTTACGCCAAAGCAATTTGAAAAGGCGTTTTTATTATCTGCTGGGACTGAAGCGACGGAATGTGCCCTAAAGTTGATGCGAATGAATGGGCAGAAAGCTGGGAAGCGAAAGCCGGGCATTATTTCATTTGAAGGAAATTGGCACGGGCGAACTATGGGTGCACAGATGATGAGTTTTAACCCAAGTCAGAAGGAGTGGATAGGTTATCAAGATCCCAACATATATCATCTTCCTTTCCCCTATCCTTGGCGTGAAGATGCTATGAGAGATCCGAGAGGCTACTTTTGCAAGGCCATGGAGGAGATGCTCAGTGCAAAAAAAATAGATCCTGATAATGACCTATGTGGTTTCATGATTGAAACTATGCAAGGGTGGGGAGCTGTGTCTTATCCTCCAGAGTTTGTTAATGAAATCGCGAGTTTTGCAAAAGAACATGGAATGTTAGTAGCCTTTGATGAAATGCAGGCAGGATTCGGACGCACGGGTAAATTGTTTGGTTATATGAATTATGGAATAGAACCCGATATTTTATGTTGCGGCAAAGGCGCCTCTTCCGGATTTCAGCTTTCAATTGTTTTGGGAAGCAAAAACATTATGGATTTGCCAGAAATAGGTTCTATGAGCTCAACTCATTCAGCCAATCCAATTGTTTGTGCGGCAGGGTTAGCCAATTTACAAGTTCTATTTGAAGATGGCTTGATCGAGAACGCCAAAAGGTTGGGAGAATTGTTTTTTTCGAAATTAAATGAGATCAAGGGATATTTTCCGAGCCATGTTCGGTGGGTTTTGGGCAAGGGACTATATGCGGCAATGATATTTGCGGATGACGGCGGCAAGCCGTTAAGTGAACTATGTAACAATATCTGTCAGGAAGCTATGAGAAAGGGTTTGCTGGTTGTGCATACTGGCCGAGAATCAATTAAGCTTGCTCCACCATTGTGCATATCAGAAGAAGCTATGTTGGAGGGCTTAGATGTGTTACAGGAATGCGTGGAAAAGGAAGTGGGATGTTTATAAATGGACAAGGAATCTATTGTAACAGGATGTAGGCATATTGGAATAATCGTTGAAAATATGGGTTTATCTCTGCATTTTTATAGGGATTTATTGGGATTAAAAGTAATCCAAGATTTCTATGACGATAGTGAATACATAAATATAATCACCGGTATTTCAGGAGCCAATGTCCACATGATAAAATTGGAAACCGCCGATAAAAAAATGGTCATTGAATTGCTGGAATATCTTAACCATCCAACCAATTTGATCCGTCAACCCACTTATAACGTCGGATGTTGCCACATTGCCTTTCAAACAGGAAATATAGATGAGGCTTACGAACGTCTCTCAAGGGAAAGTGTCAGATTTCTTAGCAAACCGGTGCTTTCATCCGAAAAAATCGCAAAGGTCTGTTTTTGTTTCGATCCAAGCGATATTCGAATTGAATTGGTCGAAATGTTATGAAGATAAATGCCAACAGAGTTTTGGCGGTTTTAGTTGTCCTTAGCGCTGGTTGTGGCGATGTCGGGGTGAATACAACGAATAACGGCGGTGACGGGACCCCGACCACGGCCCCAACCGTTACCTTGAAGTTGGTGCAGACGGACGCAGCAGAGTTGGGTCTAGCCGAAAGCACAACACAGAGCGAGCTCTCGGTTACATCGTCTTTTTCAGCGGAAATGCACGCAGAATCCACTGAAGATGCAATATCGGTTACGGTGCAAGGGAACAAAGTTGGGGGGGTGTTTAGTTGGAGTGACGACAGAACCACGCTCACATTTACGCCTTCCTCGGACCCCATTTCAAATACAATCTATGATGTTAAAATTTCAACAGATGCTCTTTCTGCCGAAGGCATGCCGCTTGTTGAGACTGCAAATTCGGAATTTACCGCAATTGCAAATGGCGATATCAGGGGTGATGGGACATTTATAGGGTCTTGTGATCAACCAGGTGTAGTGCTGACTTTCGATGATTTGGCAATTGATGCTTGGTATTCTATAAAAGACCTTCTTAGAACTTATGGAGCAAAGGCTACTTTTTTTGTTACATATCTTAACGGTTTTACTAATGAGCAAATTCAGAAATTTCACAAGTTAAATAGCGAAGGACATGAAATAGCAGCACATGGGCTTATGCATAAAGATGCCCTGGATTATGAAAAAAAAGGTCTTATCGATGAGTATGTGAAAACTGATATTATTCCCGCAATAGATATTATGAAAGGCTGGGGGCTTGAACCAAAAACCTTTGCTTATCCCGGTGGTCATCGTAACAGTAGAACAGATTCTGTTTTGTTCAACTATTTTAGTTTTTTAAGATATGGAGTTAGTTCTACAGGAGGTGAAGGTCTCTTCTTTCATTGTTTCCCAGGCGAAACAAGAGGATTATACAGTTTGTGGATTGATAATGGTGGCAGTTCAATAAAGAATATAATTGGTGGCATGCAACTGGCTAGGCAAAACAGTAAGATTATTGTTTTAATTGCCCACACGCCGGCTAATAGCAACGAAACTTATGTAATTTCTCTTGCTAAATTAGAGGCGATACTTAAGTCAGCAAATGAAATGGGGTTAAAATTTTATACTTTTTCGGAGCTTGGGAATATACCATGAACGCTAATGATAAAATTGTTTCGCTTGAAAGACTGGCGTCATTAATTGACACCAGCAAAAAAGCCGGAGGAAAAATAGTTCATTGTCATGGAGTGTTTGATGTTTTGCATGTTGGGCACATCAGATATTTTAAGGAAGCGCGTCAGTTCGGTGATGTTTTAGTTGTTACTTTGACGCCTGATCAATATGTTAACAAAGGTCCTGACAGGCCGGTTTTTAATCAACATTTGAGGGCGGAAATGCTCGCATCTTTCAGTTGTGTCGATTTTGTCGCCATTAACGAGTGGCCTACCGCCGTCGAAACCATTAAAATGCTGAAACCAGATTTCTATGTTAAAGGGCCGGATTACAAAGATGCGACAAAGGATATCAGCGGAGGAATAAGTCTTGAAGAGTCTACTGTGCGCGAAGTTGGAGGCGAGATTAAATTTACAAGTGATATAACATTTAGCAGCTCTAGTATTATTAACAACCATTTTGACGTGCTCTCTGATGATGTAAAGGCATTTCTCGAATCATTCAAAAAGCAATTTAAAGCCGCTGATATATTTAGACGATTTGAAACACTTAGAGATTTAAGAGTGACGGTAATCGGCGAGGCAATTCTTGACGAATATGTTTACACGACAGCGCTCGGTAAGTCTTCGAAAGAAGCGATCTTGGCGATGAAATATAATTCCAGAGAGATTCATGCCGGTGGAGCATTGGCCGTTGCAAATCACATTGCGGATTTTTGCAAGGAAGTGAATCTCCTGACCTATGTGGGGGCTATTAATTCCCGCAAAGATTTTATATTGAAAAGCCTCAAAGATAATGTGGTGCCCATGCTAATCGACAAATCCGATTCGCCGACTATCGTAAAACGCAGATATGTTGAAAGCTACATGGTTCAAAAACTGTTAGAGATCTATGAGATGAATGATAAGCCGATAAGTGAAGATGAAGAGAATTTATTTTTAGAGAGGTTGACACGCTGTCTTGTAACGAGTGATGTTGTTATTGTGAATGATTTTGGGCACGGCCTTCTTACGAAGCGTTTGAGAAAAGCGCTTTGTGAGAGCAAGGCGTATCTTGCAGTAAACACACAAATTAATGCGGCAAATATCGGCTTTCATGCTATCTCAAAATATCCCCGCGCAAATTATATTTCAATTCATGAAGGTGAATTGCGGTTGGACCAAAGAGAGCGTGAGGGCGACATAAGGCGTCTCGTTGAGAACCTTGCAAGAAAGCTTGATAGCCAGATGATAATGATAACACGCGGCAAAAACGGTTCGATTCTTTACCATCGGGATGGTTCTTTCTATGAATGTCCGTCATTGGCCGTAAAGGTAGTTGACAGGATCGGGGCCGGTGATGCAGTGTTTGGCTTGACATCAATGTTTGCCGCCAAGGAATTTCCGCCGGAAATGATAAATTTTGTGGGCAATATGATTGGCGCGCAGGCTGTTACCATAGTTGGAAATCAAAGGTCGATTGACCGCTTGCAATTGTTAAAAAGCATAGAAACACTTCTAAAGTGAGCGAGGTCATATGATGAATAATAATTTAGTGATTGGTCATAGAATTCAGGACTACATCAATAAGTTGATGGATGTCCACCGTTCCATTGTCGTAACCACGGCTGATGGAGATAAGATTGCTTTGGAGATTGGGATTGACGAGACATTCAAGAAGATTCTCGATGCACATAAAAAGGGCGGTAAGGTTTATTTTGTTGGCAACGGTGGAAGCGCAACTATCGCAAGCCACATGGCGGTCGATTTTTGGAAGAGCGGTGGAATCAGGTCAGATGCTTTTAATGATGCAGCCCAGCTGACCTGCCTTGGCAATGACTACGGTTATGAACATGTCTTCGGCAAACCGATCGAAATGCATGGGCGTCCCGAAGACATGCTTGTGGCTATCAGCAGTTCAGGAAAATCGGCCAATATATTAAATGCCGTCAAAGCTGCCCGTGAAAAGGGGATGAAGGTCATTTCGCTCTCCGGCTTTGAAGCCGACAATCCGCTTCGTCAAATGGGGGATGTTAATTTTTATGTGAAGAGCAAAGGGTACGGTCCGGTCGAAATCACGCATTTGTCGATATGCCATGCCATACTTGATCTGGCAAATTCTGTGAACAGAGGAGAAGATACATGGTAACAAAAAATAATAAATTCGTGGTTGTTGGCAGTAATTCCTTTTCCGGCGCTAGTTTTGTATCTTGCCTCTTAAAAAACGATATAGAAGTGGTTGGGATAGGCCGCTCACAGGAACCCAACAGTGTTTTTCTTCCATATAAATGGTGCGGCCGCAGTCATTTTAAGTTTTGCCAAATGGATTTAAATCGCCATCTGCCGGACATCATGGGTGTTATAAATGATTTTAGGCCGGATTATGTTGTTAACTTTGCGGCGCAGAGCATGGTTGCCGAGAGTTGGCAACATCCGGAACATTGGTTTCAGACAAATACTGTGGCTACCGTCAAGTTGCACGACGAGCTAAGAAAACTTAATTTTTTGAAAAAGTATGTTCATGTTTCTACGCCCGAAGTTTATGGCGCGTGTGGAGGTTTGATAAAAGAACATACAAGCTATAATCCCAGCACACCTTATGCTGTGTCGCGTGCTGCGGCGGATATGAGTCTGATGAGCTTTTATAAGGCTTATAATTTTCCTGTGGTCTTTACTCGTGCCGCGAACGTTTTTGGACCGGGCCAGCAATTATATAGAATTATTCCGCGCACAATTTTGTTTTTTATGCTCGATAAAAAGTTACAGTTGCATGGCGGCGGACATTCTGTCCGTTCTTTTATTCACATAAGAGATGTCGCTGACGGGACGTATCGAGCGGCAACAGATGCCCCAATAGGTGAGACATATCACTTTTCAACCACGAGAAATATTTCAATAAGGGAAGTGGTGAAAATGATCGCAGAACAAATGAATGTGAGTTTTGAAGATAAGGTTGATGCGGTTGGTGAAAGATTAGGCAAAGACTCTGCATATCTTTTGGACAGCGCTAAGGCCATCGAAACACTTGGTTGGAAACCTCAAATTGAACTTGAGCAGGGGATTGAAGAAACGATCAGATGGGTAGGAGATAACCTTGATGTCTTATCGAAACAGCCGTTTGATTATGTTCATAAAGAATAGGGCAAAAGTTGAAAGGATAATATGAAAATTTTACTTACAGGTGGATGCGGTTATGTGGGCACATTGTTGACAGAACGCCTATTGAATGAAGGGCATGATGTTACTGTTGTGGATATTCAGTGGTTTGGAAATTATCTAAAACCACATAAGAGCCTCAAAATTATTAGGGAAGATATTCGCAATATTGATGATATTCCCATGGATGGTGTAGATGTCGTTATGCATCTTGCAAATGTAGCCAATGATCCATGCAGTGACTTAAACCCGAAGCTTTCATGGGAGGTAAATGCATTGGGGACGATGCAGTTGGTTGAGAAGGCGATCAAAAATGGCGTGAAGCAATTTATCTATGCGAGTTCAGGCAGTGTCTATGGTGTCAAAGAAGAACCGGAAGTAACAGAGGAGCTCCCTCTGGTGCCGATTTCTGACTACAACAAAACAAAGATGGTAGCTGAGCGTGTGTTGTTAAGTTATCAGAATAAAATATGTGTTCAAATCATTCGACCGGCGACTGTTTGCGGATATTCGCCACGAATGCGTCTCGATCTTTCCGTAAACATGTTGACAATGCAGGCCTTGGCAAAGCACAAGATTACAGTGTTTGGAGGCGACCAGACAAGGCCAAACATACATATAAAAGATATGGTCGAAGCATATGTGCACTTTTTGAATAATGGTACAAAGTTCAGCGGCATTTACAATGCTGGTTTCGAAAATATCTCCATAATGGATATAGCTAAAATGGTTACACAGTTTGTTCCGGTGGAAATTGTTAGAACTGAATCAAATGATCCGCGCTCATATCGCATATGTTCAAAAAAACTTTTGGCGGCAGGTTTTTCACCAAAATATAAGGTTTTAGATGCGATCAAAGAGATCATCGATGTGTTCAATGTCGATAAGTTAAAAGATGATGACAAATATTATAATATTAGAACGATGAAGAGTTTGGCGGTGTAGTCATTTTAATCTCGATATGCCATTAAACATCAAACCCGAGACAGCCAAAGAAATCTTTCGGCGCATGGTTCTTATTCGCACAACAGAGGAGACAATCGCCGAGCGGTATTCGGAATGGAAGATGCGTTGTCCAACGCATCTATGCACTGGTCAGGAGGCTGTTGGTGCGGCCGTCGGTGTCGCTCTTCGGGAGGATGATTTTGTCGTCAGCACGCACAGAGCGCACGGGCATTATTTAGGCAAGGGCGGCAATTTGGACAGAATGATCGCTGAGATATACGGCAAGGCAACGGGATGTTCGGCCGGCAAGGGCGGTTCAATGCACCTTATCGACAAGGAAGTCGGATTTATGGGTTCAACGGCTATCGTTGGCGGTACAATTCCGGTCGGAGTGGGTTTAGGGCTTTCAATAGAACTCAACGGCACCGATCAGGTTAGCTGTGTATACCTTGGAGACGGTGCGACCGAAGAGGGTGTGTTTTATGAATCGGTTAATTTCGCTGTTTTGAGAAATTTGCCCGTTCTGTTTATTTGTGAAAATAATTTGTATTCTGTCTATTCCCCACTCAAAGTTCGCCAGCCAAAATGGCGAAAAATTCATAAAATGGTTGAGGGTTTGGGTGTCAGGTCTGACTTTGGAGACGGTAACAATGCCATTGAAGTTTATGAAAAGATTGAATCAGCTGTGAGAGATCTCCGCAGTGATTGCGGACCACAGTTTTTTGAATTTTCCACATATCGCTGGCGTGAACACTGCGGGCCTAATTTTGACAACGATATCGGATATCGAACTGAAGCGGAATATTTGGGATGGAAGGCTAAAGACCCGGTTAAAAGGTTGAAAGCTAAATTGATTGATGAATGTGTATTAACGAAGGAAGAAGCGCATAGGATGGAAGCAGATGTTATTGCAGACGTTAATCAGTCGTTTGAATTTGCTGAAACATCAGCTTTTCCGATTGAAGATGATTTAAACACACATATTTATGCATAAAAAAATGACATTTGCCCAAGCAATCAATGACGCATTGTCTCAGGCAATGGAAATGGACAAGAATGTTATTTGCTATGGTCTTGGTGTTGATGATCCGAAGGGGGTTTTTGGGACAACACTTGGACTCCAGGAAAAGTTTGGCAATAGGCGCGTTTTTGACATGCCGGTGTCTGAAAATGCGATGACCGGGATCGCGATTGGCTCGGCGCTCAATGGAATTAGACCTATAATGATTCATCAGCGGCTCGATTTTTTCCTGTTAGCAATGGATCAATTGGTAAATAACGCTGCGAAATGGCACTATATGTTCGGCGGGCGGTCTCACGTGCCTATTACGATTAGGCTGATATTAGGCCGAGGATGGGGACAGGGTCCGACTCATTCACAGAATTTACAGTCATGGTTTGCGCATGTGCCCGGACTAAAAGTTGTAATGCCGGCGACAACTGCGGATGCGAAGGGTCTTCTTCTTTCAAGTATTTATGATAATAATCCGGTAGTTTTTCTGGAACACAGATGGCTTCACAATCTTGAAGGGGAAGTTCCTGATGGTGATTATCGTGTTCCAATTGGAAAGGCTCAAGTTTTGAAAGAAGGCAATGATGTCACAATTGTTTCCATGTCATATATGACGATTGAGGCTTTGCATGCAGTAGAGTTTTTGACCTCATCTCCCTCCCTTTGTAAGGGAGGGTCGGGGAGGGTAGATTCACCATCCTGCGAACTCATCGATCTCCGCACCATAAAACCCCTCGACTGGGAAACAGTATTCGCTTCCGTTCGCAAAACAGGCCGGCTCATTGTTCTCGATACGGCAAATGATTTCTGCTCAGTCGGCTCAGAGATTGTTGCACGTGTTTCATCAGAATGTTTTGAATCTTTAAAGTGCGCGCCAAAACTTTTGGCCCTGCCGGATTTGCCATCGCCGACAAGCCCCCCTCTTTCTAAGGTCTATTATAAAGGATCGATGGATATTGCAGCGGCCGTTAATGATATGCTTGGATATAGATTGGCAAAGAGTGACCTGTCTTTATTACAGAGACAGCCACATGACGTGCCAGGAGACTGGTTCAAGGGACCGTTTTGATGAACAACTCAAAAAAAACAGCTATAATTGTTTCTGCCTCAAGCGATATTGGAGCGGCAATGGCTCAAAGGTGGCTGTCTTATGGATGGAGTGTCCACGGTACCTATAGGACTTACTCGAACAAGGTTGATGATTTGATAAATAAAGGATGTCCTCTTATTCATTGTGATTTGTCAGATCAGATGTCGGTTAAAGAAGCTTGCTTACATCTACGCAGTGCGTGTGATAAATGGGATGTTTTAGTCCTAGCGCAGGGTAGTCAAGAACCTGTGGGGAGCTTTCTTAAATGTGATTTTGATCAGTGGGAAGAGTCTATAAAATCAAATTTTTCGAGTCAGTTACGAATGGTACATAAGTTGATGGCACACAGACGCGCTGAATCTGCAGAGCGTCCATGTGTTTTATTTTTTGCTGGTGGCGGTATAAATAATGCGACTGTAAACTATTCTGCATACACGATCTCAAAAATTGCCTTGATAAAAATGTGTGAGCTCTTGGATGCCGAAATTCTCGATACCATGTTTGTTATTGTTGGACCCGGGTGGGTTAAAACAAAAATTCATGAAGCGACATTGGTGGCGAAAGAGAAGGCGGGAAGTAATTATAAAAAAACCCTCGACAAATTGAACGGAGAAGAATGTACTTCCATGGAAGACGTATTGAACTGTTGTGACTGGTTGATTTCTTCTCCAAGAGAAGTGGTCAGTGGTAGGAATTTTAGTGTTGTTTTTGATAAGTGGGGTACGGAGGAATTGACTAATATGTTGAAAGAAGATCCAAATATCTGCAAGCTGAGAAGATACGGAAATAACATCATGGTTAAACAAAAAAAAGAAGCTGTATAAATCAAAACAAGGCTCTAGATAAACCTTTGAAAGCGCCACTATCACTGCCCTCATCTAAACATCATACTTTTAATCCTCAATTATATTTTCTATTATGAAACTATCTGATTATATAGCATATTATTTGTCTAAACAAGGCATCAAACACGTTTTTGCGGTGTCTGGCGGTGCTTCACTGCATTTAATCCACTCGTTAAAAGATGCCCATGGAATTGATTTTATTTGTCCCCAGCATGAACAGGCTGGTGCTATGGCAGCGGATGGTTATTCGAGAGCTACAGGGAATATTGGGGCGGCCATTTCTACAAGTGGGCCGGGTGCTACAAATATGATAACTGGAATATGTGGAGCTTACTATGATTCGATCCCCGTAATGTTTATTACAGGTCAAGTGGCTACGTTCAGAATGAAGGGTGATTTGGGTATTCGACAGATGGGTTTTCAAGAGACGGACATTGTTGAAATGTGCAAACCGGTTACCAAATATGCAGTACGAGTGGACGATCCCTTAAAAATAAGATATGAGATGGAAAAGGCATATTATTTGGCTAAAACCGGAAGACCAGGCCCTGTTCTTATTGATGTTCCTGACAACGTTCAAAGGGCCGAGATTGAACCTGATCAGTTAATCCCATATACGGAAAAGAAAAATATTGAAGTTCTTGAATGTTCAGCTGTGGGTGCCTGTGTACATAGATGTATAAATATACTTAAATTATCTAGGAGGCCAGTTTTGATATTAGGGTGGGGATTGCGCTTGGCCAAAGCGGAGGAAGAAGCAAAAGAATTCATAGAAAAACTTGGTATGCCAGTGGTTTTGACATGGGCAGTTGCTGATCTTTTGCCGAACGATCACCACTTGTTGATAGGTACTTTTGGAACACATGGGACAAGATATGGAAACTTTGCGGTGCAAAATGCGGATTTAATTATTTCAATTGGTTGTAGGTTGGATACTAAGGCGACGGGAAGCCCGATTACCACTTTTGCTCGTGAAGCAAAAAAAATTGTTGTAGATATTGATAAAAATGAATTATTAAAGTTTGAAAAAATTGGTTTAAAAATAGATGAGCTGGTAAATTGTGATGCCCTAGTATTTCTAAGGTCTTTTTTGGAATTATCAAGGCATGCGAATACAAGTTATTCCAGTTGGATCGAAAAAATATTATTATGGAAGGAGAAGTATAAAATTTGTCAAAGCCATTATTATTTGGAAGAAGAGGTAAACCCATATGTATTTGTAAAAAGCCTATCCAAGTTTTCCTCGTGTGGTGATATATTTTGTCTGGATACCGGTTGTACTTTGGCTTGGTTTATGCAAGCATTTGAGCTCAAGGAACATCAACGTATTTTTCACGATTGGAATAATACAGCCATGGGATGGGCTTTGCCGGCTAGCATAGGAATATCATTTGCCGCTGGTAATGGGAGAAATATCATCTGTGTAACTGGTGATGGTAGTTTGCAAATGAATATCCAAGAATTAATAACCGTAATGAGGCATAATTTACCAATAAAAATTTTATTAATAGATAACGGGGGTTATTCAATGATACGACAAACTCAGGATCAATGGTTGAATTCTGAGTATTTAGCGTCAAGCGTGGAAGGCGGTTTGGCTTTTCCAGATTTTATTGAAGTTGCAAAATCTTATGGATATCAAACATTTCAAATTAATAGAAATAATGAATTAAATTTATTAAAAGATGTGTTTAACTGTACTGGTCCTGTCTTTTGTGTTATTAAAATCAACAGTCATCACAGGGTATTTCCTCAGGTTAAATATGGAAGACCAAATGAAGATTCTGAGCCTCTGTTAGATAGAGACGAATTTGTCGCAAACATGATCGTTAAGCCCTTGCATGGCTCGTTGAGTAAGTAGCATTCCATTAAAAATGGAGCCAGCAATTTGAAATCTGAAATAAACAATGAGGAAGAGGTGGCTATGGGACAAGAAATCAATTTACTAGACCAATACAAAAAAACAGTGCGCGATTATGACAAACGAGCTGCTGAAAAGACGCCGGAGACTATTGCGCTGGCTAAAAAATTTGGAAAAGATTTTTTTGATGGTGATAGAAAATGTGGTTACGGTGGTTATAAATATGATGGTAGGTGGGTGTCGGTAGTTAAAAAAATTAGAGATTACTATAGGTTGCCAAAAGATGCTGCTATTTTGGATATTGGCTGTGCAAAAGGTTTTATGTTGCATGACTTTAAGGAATTAATGCCCAAGTGTACGACAGCCGGCATTGATGTCAGTGAATATGCAATCGTAAATTCAATGCCATCAGTGAGGCAATATTTGAAAATAGCAAGTGCAGAAAAATTGCCATACGCGGACAAAAGTTTTGATGTCGTGATATCCATCAATTCAATTCACAACTTGCCTATAGAAAGGTTGAAAACGGCTTTGAAAGAGGTTCAAAGAGTATGTCGAGGTAATAGTTTTATAACAATAGACGCATGGCGAAATGAACAGGAGCGTGAACAGTTGTATAAGTGGGTTCTTACCGCTGAAACTATGATGCACGTTGATGATTGGAAAAAACTCTTTGTGGAGGTTGGGTATGCTGGTGACTATTATTGGTTCATTGCAGATTAGGTTATGAAAACAAAAGCTGCTATACTCTTCGAGCTAAATAAACCCCTACGTATTGAGGAAATCGAAATTCCGAAGCTTGAATCCGGCCAAGTCTTGGTCAAAATGGTATATAGCGGTGTTTGTCATAGCCAACTAATGGAGGTTCAAGGTAAACGCGGGCATGATCTATATTTACCGCATTTGCTTGGGCATGAAGGTTCTGGAGAGGTTGTGGATGTTGGCTCCAGCGTGATAAAAGCTAAAGTGGGCGATAAAGTTGTACTCACATGGATTAAAGGAAAGGGTGCAAACTGTGTTGGTGCGAAATACAGATTTGGAAGTCAGATAATTAATTCAGGTTGTGTTACTACCTTTAGCGAATATACTGTTGTTTCCGAAAATAGATGTATTAAAATTCCAGATGATTTTCCACTGGATGCTGCTAGCATCCTTGGTTGTGCGGTTTTGACGGGAGCTGGAATGGTTTTGAATACGATAAAGCCAAAACCGGAAAATAGTATTGCGATCTGGGGTGCAGGTGGAGGTGTTGGTTTGAGCGCAGTGATGGGTGCGAAGATTTGCAATTGTTCCAAAATTATTGCTGTAGATATTGATGAGAAAAAATTAAGTTTGGCAAAAGAATTGGGTGCGACGCATGTTGTAAATACTAGAGGATGTGATTCTTTGAGCACTATTAGAGATATTACCGGCGGAGTTGGTCTGGATTATTCAGTTGATTCTGCTGGTAGAACACAAACCATAGAGTCTGCATTTAAAGCTATACGTAGCGACGGTGGGCTTTGTGTTTTTGCAAGCCACCCCAGCGCGGGTGAAAAAATCCAGATTGACCCATACGATCTTATTTGCGGCAAACAAATAAAGGGTAGTTGGGGTGGTGAATCATATCCAGATAGAGATATTCCGATATTCGTTGATTTTTATAGACAAGGTAAATTACCATTAAAGAAAATGATGACTCACGAATACCGGTTGGAGCAAATAAATGAGGCTTTAAAGGGATTAGACGTAGGGTGTGTTGGTAGAATTTTGATAAATATGATTATGAGTTGAGGAGGAGATTGTATGGGAATATCACGTGCTTTTATTAAATTACTTATGAGAGAAGGTAATAATGAAAAATTTTATGGTAATTTGTTGACCATTGGTAAACAAGATATTTTTTTTGCAACGAGCCGAAATCTCAAGAAATGGGCGGATGGAGTAGATTTTCAGTTGAAGCCAGGCATAAAACTGCCCCCGAAGGGCCTAATCACAGGTACCGACTTATTTACATCGTTGGGTTTCGATAGTGTCGATAGCATGGATTGTAATGACTACGAACAATGTACGATCATTCATGATTTGAATAACGATGTTCCCCAGTCGTTACATGGTAAATATGATCTTATAATTGACAGTGGTTCGTCGGAGCATATCTTTAATTTGCCAAAAGTCTTAGAAAACTACAATAGGATGTTAAGGGTTGGTGGAAGAATCATACATAGTTTACCGTCATCGAATCACGTTGACCATGGATTTTATATGTTTTCCCCTACAGTCTTTTACGATTATTATTCGGCTAATAGGTGGAGCATAATCGAATCTCTCTTTTTTAGATATTCTCGGCAGCATTTTATAAAGCTATGGGATATTTATAAATACACTTCTGGATGTTTAGAT
Source organism: Desulfobacterales bacterium (assembly GCA_020056865.1). Next base: position 46,584 of record JAGVGX010000111.1, on the reverse strand, counting down.
AAGTACTCCTTTGGGTGCCTTGATGGAATGTGGGGAGTTTTTTTTGTTCTTAAAAAAACAGAAGATTCCACCTTTAATGCTTCCGTTCAACAGGGTTCTTGTGTAAATGGATGGTTAGCTAAAACAAATACAGAAACGTCTGTTATTGCAAATAAATTTAATTGGAAAAAAATCCCAAGCAAATTACCCGAAAGCGCAAAAAGTGTTTTGCGATTTTTGTATTATAAGATTTTTCTAACAAGAACGCCTAAGTTTAATTTAAAACCGGTTGCTAGGTATTAGGTGCATCTATAAAAGATGAATAAGATGGTGTCATTTCTAATGTCAAAAATTTTGAAGGTTCGTATGTTGTTATATAGAGCCGAAGTTAATCGCCCTGTTTTTTTTGGTGCTTTGGGAAGAATGTGGGGTCTGTTGGCTGGTCCTATAACAGCTATGTTTATTGCAACCAAATTTACCCCAGAGGTACAAGGGTATTACTACACGTTTTCCAGTATATTAGCCATGCAGGTTTTTATTGAGCTTGGCTTGGGGCTTGTAATTGTACAGTTCGCTAGTCACGAATGGTCGAAGTTGGCTATTGATGGTAATGGAGGGATTGTTGGCGATGAGGCATCTCTGTCGAGGCTTGCGAGTTTAATGCGTATCGCTTTGAAGTGGTATGGGATCGGAAGTGTCGTTGCAACCTTTGGCTTAAGTATAGGTGGTTTTGTTTTCTTTTCTAGAACACCTTCGATAGGTATAAACTGGGTTGTTCCGTGGTTTGTTTTATGTTTATTGACAGGGATTAACATCTATTTATCACCTATTTGGTCACTGCTTGAAGGGTGCAACCAGGTATCATCATTGTACACGTACAGATTTATTCAGGGGGTTGTTTTTAGTATAACCATGTGGATTTCTATGGCATCAGGTATGAATCTCTGGTCTACTTCTATTGTGAGCTTTGCTGGCATTATCTGTGCTGGAATTTTCCTCAAAGGCAAATATTGGAGATTTTTTAAAACGCTGTTTTTTGTAAATTCCAAAGGTCCCAGCATTGGTTGGCGGACTGAAATCCTTCCCATGCAGTGGCGAATTGCTTTGTCATGGGCTTGTAGTTATCTTACATACTCTATCTTTATTCCGATCTCATTTAAGTATCTTGGAGTTGTCGTAGCTGGACAGATGGGTATGACATGGTCGCTTATGAATGTAGTGGGAGCGGCAGGGGCCTATTTTTATCCCAAGGTTCCCACATTGGGGGTGTTGGTTGCCCAGAAAAAATATGAATCTCTTGATGTTTATTTTTGGAAGGTGGTTAAAATATTTACTGTCATGACGATTGTGATTGCGTTATTAATTTATGTCACAATATGGTTTTTGAATTGGTTGGATTTTCCATTTGCTGTTCATCTTTCGAAACGTATACTTCCACTGAATATTTTGGCATTATTCCTGTTGGCACAACTAGTGATGACAGTATCGACGCCTTTTTCTTACTACATGTTTGCACATAAGAAAAATCCCTTAACGTTGTTAACGGTAGTAAACGGGGCGCTTACCGGACTCTCAACGTTCTTTTTTGGAAAATATTATTCTGCTTTCGAAATTGCGTTAAGTTTCTTTTCGATTCAGTTGATTGTTGTTCTGTTTATCCTTTTGATATGGTATCAGTGCCGCGATAAATGGCACTCTGAAGTGGTTGTAGACATGGTAGAGGGGGACATAGGTTGAGTCATTTGTTGCGATCCGATTGGCGGATCCATGAGGGGCTCATTTAATTTTCCGATTTTCCGTTTTGTGAGAAATCGGATAGGGAGGACAGCTATGATAGTGCCGACATTAGCGAGGATGATAATTAGGGAGCATCTTTTTAAGCCGATTCAAGGTAAGGTATTATGTTTGGGACGCCAAACGATTAGCATGACTTATGACCAATTGATTGAATTGCTAAAACAAGAGAATTATCCTCTTCCAAGGGATTGTTCATTTATAAAGATAACTAAAGATCAAAAGACACTCGTTGGAAAAGGGTCCGATTATGTTAGCGATGATGTTTTTTTCAGATTTTTAGGAATGGATAATGTGCGTGTAATGGATATAAGTAAATACGAGGGAGCGGATGTTATTCATAATATCAATATGCCCATTCCAGAGGAGTTGGTGGAACAGTTCGATTTTATTATAGATGGTGGTACGTTTGATCATTTGGTTGATGTGAGGATGGCCTTTGAAAATGTTATAAAGCTGCTGAAACCTAATGGTAGAATATTCCAGTGGAATGCAGCATCGAATTTTACTGGAGCCGCGTATGTTTCATTTGGTCCGGATTTATTCTACGATTATTATGTTTTGAATGGTTTTGCCGATTGCAAGGTATATATAGCGGAGGTCGATCGCCTGAGTCAGCCAGAGTCGTGGAATATGTACGAGTTTAACGGTGCAGAGGATTATGGTCATTTCACATCGAATCGCATTCTGATGGTTATCGTTTTGGCTGAAAAGAAGCCTACGTCCACATATAACAAAATTCCAGTACAGGTTTATTATAGAGATAAGGACTTGCAACAAGAATACAGAGAACGTCAAAAGTCGATAGCGTTGTCATCTAGGAAGTCGCTGCTGTGCTCGAGGGTAAATGAACCTATAATTACTTGCGAATCGAAAACAACCAGAGTTGCTCGCAGGTTAACTTCAAGGCTTGCGAAAAAGGGAGGCGCTCATTTTATCTGCAAAAGGCTATTAGAAATGCCCTTTGATCAAAATAAGCTAAGCAAAACAGTCGGGTTTAAATATATTGGCAAGTTATAGTTTCTAATTTTATAGTGAAGACTTTGGGAATTATTAAAAAAATTAATTGGGCAATATCTAAGTTCAGAAAATATGGCGTTTACGAGTCATGTCGAATTGTGATTGGTTGTCTGCATTGTTTTTGGTGTTTTCAACGCGGGTGGTTATTCAAAATGAAGTTTTATTTAAGTTTAATTCAGTTATTGTTTGCGCCGCGGTATAGAGGGAAGCGTGTTTTGGGGATATGGGATTTTAAAGCTCTTCCATGGTCGGTTGGTGACCCGTTGATATTCATTGAAGTGTTGAGCGTCCTGAAGCTAAGATATGGAGGTGAAGAAGTCGATATATGCGTAATCTATGATTGTGATAATCCTGGCGGAAATAGGGCGAAGATGGATAAAAATCAAGATATTTCACCTAAAAATGCCCAAGATTATAATTTAGAATTCCTTCCATTGTTTAGTACATGTCCTTATTTGGGTTCCATTTACCAATTCAATTCTCGAACGGAATTACGGCGCTTCTTAAAAAATAATATTGAGCGGTACGATGTATTCCCTCGTTTAGCTGAATACTTAGGAGAAACGTATAACTACTATGGCGGCTCTCCAGATGTTAATTTGATACAAGAGTTTTATCATGACTATGGATACATACCGCATCTCAGAATTGGTGATAGAAATGAATGCTGGGCCATGTGGTTTTATTTAAATCACCTAAGAGATAACGCAATACCTGTTGTTTTATCGCTAAAACAAACATCGCATGCCCAAATACGAAATGCTAATTTGGAAGTTTGGTTGGCATTTATAGATCAATGTAAAATATCCTTTCCAAATGTGATTTTTGTGTGTGTGGGATTAAAGGAGGAGATTTCTAATGAGTTGAAAAACAGGCTGAATGTTCTCGTTGCTAAAGATTTTGGAACTTCTATAATTGAAGATCTTGCCTTGATTCGAACTTCTTTCATCTATATGGGAACAAATTCGGGAGTAAATACGATTGCATGGTTTAGCGATATTCCATATCTATTATTTCAGTGGCCGGTGTATACTTTGCATAAATATGGACTGGAGCCGGATGAAAATTTTAATTTTGCAAATGATAAACAAAAAATTTTCAGTTCAAATGTGTTAGTGACCCCGGAACTTTTATTTGCTGAATTTAGCGAACTTTATTTTAAATGTGATAAAGAAAAATGGCTTTGCATGAATATTGAAAAGGCTTCAAATAAGAAAGGGCATCCGTCAGCTTTAGTTGATGTAAAGAAAAGTCAAAATGAGAGTATTATTAATAGTATACGATAATGATTCGTACATTTCGGTTTTCCCACTTGGAATAGCATATATTGCATCTGTTTGTAGAAAAGCTGGACATGAAGTAGAAATTTATAATCAAGATGTGTATCATTGGCCGGAATCGCATTTAATAGACCACTTGAATAATAACCAATACGATGTTGTGGGAATTGGTGTTATAGGGGGTTATTACCAATACAGAAAATTACTAAAAATATCTGAAGCTATTAACAGATCAAAAAAAAGGCCATTTTATATTATCGGCGGACATGGCCCATCTCCAGAGCCGGGGCATTTTCTTAAAAAAACTAAAGCAGACGCGGTTGTTATTGGGGAAGGTGAAGAAACTATAATCGAGTTGTTAGAAGTAATAGAGAAGAAAGGGGACTTATCTTCTGTATGTGGGGTTGCTTTTATGAAAGATGAAAAGTGTATTCAGACCCCAAGAAGACCCCTCATACAAAATATCGATAACATACCATTTCCTGCATGGAATATGTTCCCGATGGATCATTATACCTTATTAAGGGAAGCAAAAATCGGAAACAGCGACCGTTGCATGTTGGTTTTGTCTGGAAGGGGTTGTACTTTTAAATGCAATTTTTGCTATAGAATGGATGAGGGCCATAGAGCAAGAAAGTCAGATAGTATTATTGAAGAAATACAGATTCTTAAAAAAAACTACCATGTTTCTTACATAGACTTTCAGGATGAGCTCTTAATGAGCTCAATTCAAAGAACTGTAGAGTTGTGTGAAAGCTTTATAAGAGCAAGGTTAAATATCAAATGGTTCTGTAATGGCCGTTTAAATTTTGCAAAACTGGAAGTGCTAAAATTAATGAAAGAAGCAGGTTGTGTTTTTATAAATTATGGGATTGAATCGTTAGATGAAAAAGCTCTTCGGGTAATGAATAAAGCTCTTACCGTTAAGATAATCGAAAGTGGAATTGAAAACACATTAGCTGTTGGTATTAGTCCTGGTTTTAACATTATATTTGGCAATATTGGCGAAAACGAGGAATCCTTAAAGCTTGGTGTTGATTTTTTGCTAAAGTATGATGATCATGCCCAGCTAAGAACAATAAGACCCGTCACTCCGTATCCTGGTTCTCCATTATATTATTATGCTATAGAAAATGGTTTGTTAAAAGATTGTGAAGATTTTTATGAAAATAAGCACGCCAATTCTGATTTGTTAGCGGTGAACTTTACGGAGCTAAGTGATGACGAAGTTCATAGGCTTCTGTACGAAGCGAATAAAAAATTAATGGAGAGTTATTTCGAACATCAAACAAATAAAGCTGTTGAAAACGCAAAGAAATTGTATTTTGAACACGACGCTTCATTTAGGGGCTTCCGACAAACTTAATAAAATAAGCACGTATGAATATAACTGTTGTTGGATGTGGATATGTCGGGCTTGTGTCGGCTAGTTGTCTTGCAGAATTGGGACACAATGTTGTGTGTATTGATACAGATGAAGCCAAGCTAAAACTCCTTCTGCAAGCTAAATGCCCTATTTATGAGCCCGGTCTCGAGGGTCTTTTGCAGCGGAATATTGAGAGAAATAGACTTTCTTTTGTGTCGGACTTTGCTGGCGCAGTTTCGAAGGCAGAGGTTGTTTTTATAACTGTTGGCACTCCAATTTCCCATCGTGGCAACGGTTACGCGGACATGAGCTATGTTTACGAAGCTGCACAATCGATAGCCCCTCATATCAAAAATTACACAGTGGTTGTAAATAAATCTACTGTGCCGATTGGATCTGCGAGGAAGGTATCTCGTATTATCAAGGATAGTAATCCTAACGCCGGTTTTGATGTTGCCTCCAATCCTGAGTTTCTCATGGAAGGCGCAGCTGTGTACGATTTTATGCATCCAGATCGCATCGTTCTTGGTGTTGATTCTCACCGTGCCGAAAAAGTTCTTAAGCACGTTTATGAACCGCTTTACCTAATTGAAACGCCTTTTGTCGTTACGACTCCTGAGACTGCCGAGATAATCAAGTATGCTTCCAATGCCTTTTTGGCAACCAAAATCAGTTTTATTAATGAAATAGCAAACCTTTCTGAGGCAATTGGAGCAGATATTCAAGATATAGCAAAAGGCATGGGTTTGGATGGTAGGATTGGCCCAAAGTTTCTCCATGCAGGTCCTGGTTTTGGTGGATCCTGCCTTCCAAAGGATACTATGGCATTGGTACGCATTGCCCAAGATCATGGAGTAACTTGTCACATTGCAGAGACGGTGGTGAAAGTCAACGACTCTCAAAAAGTTCACATGGTGAACAAAATATGGAAGGCATTGGGTGGTGAAGGAGAAGCTGGAAAGGTTTTGGCTGTCTTAGGTTTGACATTCAAGCCTGAGACCGATGATATGCGCGAGGCCCCGTCTTTAACCATATTGCCTGCCTTGTTGGAAAAGGGGATCAAAATCAAGGCATATGATCCGGCTGGAATGGATGAGGCCCGTAAATATTTGTCTGGGATTGAATATGTAAACGACCCTTATGCCGCTTGTGAAAATGCGGATGGTGTCTGCCTCATGACAGAGTGGAATTCTTTCCGCGCGCTCGATTTACAGCGCTTAAAGAGGCTTTTAAAACAGGCGGTTTTTATAGACCTGAGGAATGTATATCGGCCACAAGCTATGCTAGAAGCAGGCTTTACATATGTAAGTGTGGGAAGAAAAAATAGCAATGGCTCAAAGTAAACCCATTTTAGTCACTGGAGCTGCTGGTTTCATAGGTTTTCATCTCGCGAAGCGCTTATTGGATGATGGCAACTCTGTTGTTGGTTTGGATAATCTTAGTGATTATTATGATGTTCAGCTTAAAGAAGCACGACTTTCTCAACTAAAAAAATATGATCGATTTTATTTTCACAAAATGGACATAATCGAGAGTCAAAAAATGCAGGATATCTTCAAAGAATATTGTTTTGACCTTATTTTTCATATGGCAGCGCAGGTTGGTGTTCGACACTCTCTTACCGACCCACATTCATATGTTAACAGTAATCTTGTTGGGTTTGTGAATATTTTGGAAGGTGCCCGGCATATAAAAGTTAAGCATCTGATTTTTGCATCTTCAAGTTCTGTTTACGGCGGAAATACTAAGGTGCCTTTCTCGATCCATGACAATACGGATCGTCCTTTGAGTCTTTATGCGGCCACAAAAAAAGCTAATGAACTCATGGCGTATTCATACGCCAATCTTTATTCTTTGCCCTGTACCGGACTGCGTTTCTTCACCGTCTATGGTCCATGGGGGCGGCCTGACATGGCTCCATTCCTTTTCACCAAGTCAATTTTAGAAGGTCGTCCGATTAGTGTTTTTAATAGTGGAAAAATGTGCCGTGATTTTACTTATATTGACGATGTTGTAGATGGAATTATGCGTGTGAGCAAAACAAACCCGCAATTGAAGCCCGAGGCCAATTTTGTTCCATTCCATATTTACAATATCGGAAATAATCAACCAGTTGAACTTTTAGAGTTTATTAACATTATTGAGAAAGTGCTGGGCAAAAAAGCCGAGAAAAAGATGTTTCCTGTGCAACCCGGGGACATGATGAAAACATTTTCCGACATCGAAGATTTACAACGTGAATTTGGATTTCAACCAAAGATAACGGTTGAAGAAGGAATTTGTCGTTTCGCCCAATGGTATCGTTCCTATTATAATTAACTAAAATGTGTGGAATTTGCGGTAAATTATTATGGGAAGTTTCACCAGAGCGTAGCGTACTCGAAGCCATGACTCACGAAATGCGTAATAGGGGGCCAGATGCGCATGGTACTATCATAAAAGGTCCGATTGGGCTTGGCCATTGCAGGTTATCAATTATAGATTTGAGCCCGGAAGCGAATCAACCTATGTTTGATTGCTCTGGATTGTTTGTGATAGTTTATAATGGAGAAATTTATAATTTTCAGGAATTACGTGATGAACTCAGAGGGCAGGGAGTTGTTTTTAGGACTCGAACAGACACAGAGGTTGTTCTTGAATCATACAAGGCTTGGGGCACACGATGTCTGGAACGCTTCAACGGAATGTTTGCCTTTGCCATCTGGAGCGAGATTGAGCAATCTCTCTTTCTTGCACGTGATCGGCTCGGCGAAAAACCACTCTATTATATTCCTCTGACAGATGGCGGGTTGCTATTTGCATCCGAGATTAAGGCCATTGAAAAAGACCCTCAATTTAAAGGAAGGTTAAATTTTAAGGCGTTCAGTCATTTTCTATCTCTTGGTTATACTTTAACATCCGATTGCATTCTTAGGGACGTGAAAAAACTAGAGGCAGGTCATTTCCTTATAGCAAAAAGAGGGAAGGTCTTAGTTACTAAAAAATATTGGGATCTTGCTTCATATTTCTATAATAAGCGTAAGTATAGGAATGAATCTGAAGCGGCAGAAGAGTTAAATGGACTATTAAACGATGCCGTCCGCCTTCGGCTCATAAGTGATGTCCCTCTTGGAGCCTTTCTAAGCGGAGGAATAGATTCTTCAGCTATCACAGCAAGCATGTGCGGATTACGTTCACCAGATGAAAATTTGACATTTAGTATGGGGTTTAAAGAGAAAAGTTATGATGAAACCACAGAAGCAAAAACAGTTGCTCATGCACTTGGGACGAGGCATTTTGACAAGTTAGTGGAATCTGATATCCTCTCAAACTTATCTAAAATCGCCTATTGTACTGACGAACCTCTAGCCGACACTTCAATAATCCCTATGTATTATTTGGCAGAATTTGCTCGAGAGCGTGTAAAAGTATGCCTATCAGGAGATGGCGGTGATGAAATATTTGGTGGATACGAAACATATGTAGCGGACAGGATACACCATGCTACACAAGTACTACCAGGATGGCTTATAAAATGTGCATCTAAAGGAGTTAATAGATTTTGGCCGGTAAGTTTTGATAAAGTGAGTTTTGATTACAAACTAAGGAAGTTCCTGAATGGTTGTAGTTTACCCATCGCCCGTGCTCATTATTCATGGCGAACTCTTTTTACGGAAATGGAAAAAAGAGAGCTTCTTAATGAGGATTTACACCCACTTCTTGATAATGCAGACCCCTTTAACCAGTTTGAAAAATACAGACGTGACGTTGATGGATGTCATTATCTTGATCAAGCCATGTACGTTGATATTAAGACATGGCTGGTTGACGATATCCTCGTGAAGGTCGATCGTTCCACAATGGCGCATTCTCTGGAAACGCGTGCACCGTTTCTAGACCACCGCATGGTCGAATTTGCGGCATCACTTCCTGTCGGTCTAAAACAGCGAGGATTGGGCGGAAAATACCTTCTAAAAAAAAGCCAGAGATCGCATCTCCCGGCATCCGTTTTGCGACGGTCAAAGAAGGGGTTTAACGCTCCTGTATCTCACTGGTTTGGCTCATCATTAGGAAGCTTGCTCGAACGCCTGCTGCAGGATCGAACTAACAACCTAGATATGTGTTTTCAACGAGACGCTATTAAAAAATTACTTGACCAGCATTTGCATATGCGTTGCGACAATGGGCTTAAACTATTCTGTGTTACCATGTTTTTACTATGGAACAATGCAAGGGTGAAGGCAAGTTATGGATGAGTGGCATGAACTGTTGCCTGAACTCAGCCAAAGGTAGGAGTAAATATGATTAGCATTATTGTCCCGGTATATAATGAGGAGCTTGCAATACACAATGTACTCCAAAACATCCAAAAAACCATGGATGGAATGGAATGTGAAATTATAGTTATTGATGACGGATCTACCGATAAATCCCTTGAGCTCGTTAAAGCTTCGGGAATTCTGAACCTCAAGATTTTAGATCACGTTGAAAATCTCGGTTATGGCAAGTCTCTCCTTGATGGGATCAGAGAAGCAAAACACGAATGCATCGCCATCATTGACGGTGATGGTTCGTACCCCGCCGATGAAATTCATAACCTTTACAAGTATTATCCACGGTACGATATGATAGTTGGGGCGCGTAAGGGTAGCGAATACCGTCGAGGTATTCTCAAGAGGCCAGCGCGAGTCCTTTTCAAATCCCTCGTGGAATATGCATCTGGGAGAAAAACGCTGGATATTAACTCTGGCCTTCGGATTTTCAAAAAAAGCGTTGTCATGCAATATGCCGATTCATTATGTAAAGGTTTCTCATTTACTACAACAATAACGCTTCTTTTCTGCCTCGGCGATTATTACATAAAATATATTCCGGTTGTATATCAGAAACGACATGGATTATCTAAAGTGAGACATTTCCGTGACTCTTTAAGAGCTTCGCAGATCATCGTAGAAGCCATCCTCTATTACAACCCCATCAAACTGTTTCTTCTAATTGCGATGGCAAGTGCAATGTTTGGGGTTTTATTGGGGATATGTGATAGTCTGATAATTCACTCGGAATTAATAATGATCATCGCTTCGATATGTGTTGGAATTTCACCTTTAATCTTTTGCCTGGGACTTGTTAGTAAACAGATGCAGATGATATATCGTGCAGTAAAGAAGATTGCCAATTGAACCTGAGGTTAAATGAATTGCAGAGTTGAAGAAAGTCATGTAGATTTATATAGAAGATGGAGTAGGCTGTCGAAACCATATTTCAAATGGCAATTAGAGAATTTTATGCCATATTTAGGTCAGAGGATTGCGGATGTTGGCTGCGGACTTGGCAGTTTTGTAGATCTGTTAAAGGATAGGAAATTTTACTTGGGTGTCGAGCCTGATAGGGAATTAATAGATGAGTTTGTTGCGATACATCACGAAAAAAATGTAAGTTTAGCAATAAACGGTGATATATGTTCCGATAATGCTGTTGACGAAATTAAAGCCGCGAAAATCGATACAATTATTTGCATTAATGTATTGGAGCATATTTACGATGATAAGCTAGCATTAGTTAATATGACTAGGGGTGTAAATTCAGGTGGCCATATATGTGTATTGGTTCCCGCCCTGCCTTTGCTCTATGGTTCCTTGGACGAATTAGATAAACATTATAGAAGGTATACAAAAAATGGTTTACACAGACTGATTTCTAATCTTGATGTAGAAGTGATTAAGTGTCACTATTTGAATTGTCTTGGTGCGTTTGGTTGGTTTATAAAAGGACGTATCTTGAAGGATAGGCGGTCAGCAAGTTCAAACTACGTCATTACAAATGCGTTGTTACCTATAGTCTCATTAATCGAAGGCATAGTAAAACCCCCTTTTGGACTTTCGTTGGTCATCGTACTAAAAAAGAAATGAACCACTATAGAAATAGGATGGTTATCTTTTTTGCTTTTCTGGCAATTCTCCCGTTTTTGTATACACTTTTTGCTCACCCATATTTTTCAAACGTGGACGAGTCGCTACAGCTTCAGGCCGCAATACGATTGGCAAATGGCCAAGGGTATACCGCCACATTGATTCCACAAAATGATTTGTCAACGCCGAACTATAGTTATTTAATAGGGTGGCCAATAGGTTATTCATTTCTTTTGTCCATATTATTGAAAATTGGTTTCAGTATAGAGTTTTCTGCTAAGTTGATTAAGGGCATTGTTTTAATTGTTGGCATGGTATTGTGGCTTAAGTTGTTTAATTCTTATGCCAAAAACACCCTAACTAAGATTTCGTGCATTTCTTTGCTTGGCGTGATTTCGCCTCGTTTCGCATCGTCATGCACTGATCTAATGCTTTGGGCTATATTTCCTTTATTAACCTTGTTTATGTTGTCAATAAAGGAAGTGTCTTCTGAAACGCGGGATCATAAAAAACAAAGGACTCTTATTCTTACTGCTGGTGTCATAATTTCGGTAGCGATTATTATGAAATATCTGGGGTTGGTCTTTCTTTTGATATGTTTGGCATGGTTGATCTTTGTATATCGCAGAAAGTATAGGGATTTGGCAATAAATAGCTTTCTACTTACTATCCTACCCTTCATAACAGGTTTCACCATTTTTTATACAAACAAACTATATGCGAACAGTGTTGGCCCGGTTGGAGATTCCATCAACAATCACGTGAATATAAATTTTGGCTTGTTGCAAACATTCGATACAATATTGTATATTTTTATACCTCCAGGGTTTTTATCCATTGTGACAAGCAATCTGGGTTGGAACCCGCCAATAATAACAACTCATATTCTATCAACGTTTGCCATATTTGTGATTGGTTACGTACTATACAAAATATGTCGTGCCGGTTGCTTTAGGGAGTTAATAAGATGGTTCATTTTGGCCTTTGCGTTACTTTTTTTGTTTCTTGGCTTTCTTTCTCTATTCCTCTGGAATTATTCTAATTGTTGGAATTTTTTGATAGAATGCAGATACTATTATTTTGTCAGTCCTTTTATTTTATTTTTTGTAGTGGAGTTTCTATTTTCCAAAGTTAGTCAGCGTGGAGCCCGAATTCTTGCTGTTTCGATTGTTGTTATGAGCATGATCGGAGCGTTGAGCTATTCCGGATACAGAAAGCATAAAAGTGAGTTAAATTATAACAGCAAATTTCCTATCTTAAATGAGGTACAAAAAGTTAAATCTGCTAACAACAAAACTTCCGTAGTAGTAATTGCTGATGATACAAAGTATAATCTATTGTTTCAACAACAAGGAATTCCATCTTACAGCGTTCAATGTGATCAGACCTTGACTGAGGCGGCTTTTTTTTCCAAACCAACTTTGGTATTCATTATAAGTAATGAACGTCCAAATTGTCCTAAAGATATGTCCTTTAATCATGCAAATTATCCGGTAGCGCCTATTTATTGGAAAGTATTTAACGCTGGGCGATTATTTTCACAGATATAAATGGCAACCTTAATACTTGGAATATCAGCCTTTTACCATGATAGCGCTGTGTGTCTTATAAAAGACGGGGAGATTGTTGCTGCTGTTCAGGAGGAAAGATTCACGCGTAAGAAGCATGATCGGAATTTCCCTTCAAATGGTGTAAAATATTGTGTGCAAGAGGCCGATATTAATCCTGAGCAGATAGATTATATAGTCTTCTATGATAAGCCGTTTCTTAAATTTGAAAGACTGTTGGAAACATACATAAACTACGCCCCGATGGGTGTAAAATCGTTTATTACATCAATGCCTGTTTGGATAAAAGAAAAATTATTTCTTCCTAAGCTTATAAATAAGGAACTTAATGCTACTTTTGGGCTCGAGAAGAAGATGAAAATAGATTGGCAAACGAAGATGCTTTTCTCAGAGCACCATATGTCTCACGCGGCATCAGCGTTTTATCCTTCGCCCTTCAATGAGGCAGCCATTTTAACATTAGATGGTGTTGGAGAGTGGGCGACTACGTCAGCTGGTATTGGCAGGGGCAACAAGATCGATATTTTGTATGAAATGAATTTTCCTCACTCTTTGGGTCTTCTATATGCGGCATTTACTTACTACATCGGATTTAAGGTCAATTCTGGAGAATACAAAGTCATGGGTCTTGCACCATATGGGGAGCCTAAATATGTCGATCTCATATACAAACATTTGATCGATCTTAAAGAAGATGGCTCTTTTTCAATGAACATGGATTATTTTGACTATTGCACAGGCTTAAAAATGACAAATTTCAAGTTCGATGACCTCTTTGGAGGACCGCCGAGAAAGCCGGAATCTGTGTTAACGCAAAAGGAGATGGATTTGGCCAGATCTATCCAAGATGTTATCGAAGAAATTATTTTGAGAATGGCGAGATTTCTCAAAAAGGAAACAGGTTCAAATAATCTGTGCTTAGCGGGTGGGGTCGCCCTGAATTGCGTTGCAAATGGAAAAATCCTCAAAAAACGCATTTTTGATGATATTTGGATTCAACCTGCGGCAGGCGATGCCGGAGGAGCTCTGGGAGCGGCTCTTGCAGTTTGGCACCAGTATCTTGGCAAAAATCGTACGTCGGATGGAAAGGATCTCATGAAAGGTGCTTATCTGGGGCCGCGATTTTCAACTAATGAGATAGAGGATTATCTGAAGAACAATAACATTGCCTATACAAGGTTGGAATATTCTGAATTAATAGATAAAGTAGCGGGTCTAATCGCAGACGAAAAAGTTATTGGCTGGTTCAATGGTAGGATGGAATTTGGTCCGAGGGCGCTTGGTAATCGCAGTATAATCGGCGATGCCAGAAGTCAGAAAATGCAATCTATTATGAATCTAAAGATAAAATATAGAGAGTCCTTTCGTCCGTTTGCCCCATCCGTTTTGGCTGAGCGCGTGAGCGAATATTTTGATATGGACTGCGCAAGCCCTTACATGTTGCTAGTCGCGCCTGTAAAAAAAGAAAGATGCATTGATACACTAGATATAAAAAAGGGACTATGGGGCATTGATGTCCTAAATATTCCACGTTCAGATATCCCCGCTGTAACGCACATTGATTACTCTGCTAGAGTTCAAACAGTACATCGCGATATCAACCCCCCTTATTATAAGCTTATAAAAAAGTTTGGGGATATGACAAGCTGTTACACCATTATTAATACATCGTTCAATGTGCGAGGAGAGCCGATTGTCTGTACGCCCGAAGATGCATACAGGTGTTTTTTGCGTACGGAGATCGATTGCCTTGTTCTTGAGAATTTTCTCATTGATAGGAAAAAACAGCAAATCTCGAAGGATGGTTTAAACTGGAGGAACGAATTTGAGCTTGATTGAAAAAATTGTGGGTTTATGGATGGCTTTTGCGAGGACAATTGGCCTTATTAACTCAACTATTATTCTGACTGTAATTTACTTCTTAGCAATTGTACCCACAAAATATTTAAAAAAACTTCTGGGGAAGGATTCTCAACAATTTTCTTTCAGATATGAGAAAGAATCATACTGGATCCCCAGAGAGAATAGCAACCCCAGCGAAAATATGGAAAGGTTGTTCTAATGAATTGGCCCGTGCTGCAACAGAAACTACGGTTAAATGTACCTCTCGTCATTTTAGTCATGGCAATAGTGACTTTCATCCCATACTATTACTACACGTTTTTTAACCCGCACGCCATGTATTCCAATGTAGACGAGAATCTCTTGTCTGTTGCAAGTAGTTTGTTCGAGGGAAAAGGTTTTTTTGATACCACTGTAATTCCGAACCAACCAATTGCTAATACTCACATGGGTCTCGCTTTCCTAGAGCTTCTGTTATTAAAGGTAGGTTTTCAGAATATATCGGATGTATATATATTAACAGGAACTATACATTATATTTCCTTTCTCCTTTGTGTTGTTCTGCTCTACCAAATGGTACAGTATTTCAAACTTTCCGCAACGTTAACGCTGCTTATTGTTGGCAACTTTATTTTCTCAAGCAATATATTTTTGGCGATGATCGCGCCTTTGAACGACGGGATAGGCCTCACCCTTGCAATATTAGGAATCTTTCTAGTTATGAGGAACAGCGATAAGCCTGATTGGAAGAACTCCCTGCTTATTTTCCTTGCCAGCGTTATCGGTGTGCATTTTAAAATTCAATATGTCACGTTTATGCCGCTTTGTGGGACTTTGGCTTCCTTGATTATCAAACAATATAAAAATGCCGCTTTCTACCTTTTTACTTCAATATTTTCAGTTTTATCGGTCTATATTCCTTATAAATACTTTATTGGGGATAACAGTTTAATCTTTGCCCCCTACCATCGCATTGCGACACCGTGGCCCACTCTTGCAATACTTTTTCTGAAATTTGGAGAAATGGGTGGAAGGGGGATAATAGAACATACTATCTCGTTCTTTTATTTGATCGGCGCTTTTATTGTCTATTACTGTCTCAAATATGCATGGCTAAGGGAATTTAAAGCCATGTTAATTGCTCTGATAATTTTGAGCAATATCGCGGTGTTTTCAGCGTTGCGCTGGCATGCCTACCAACACATGATGCTTATTGTCCCGCTTTTTTTAATTGTTCTTGGAGCTACATTTAAACGGAAGGCCCTGCTTCAGGTCTTTCTGCTAGTATATATGCTCTATGGCATGTGTATTCTGTCATACAGGATGGTTTTTATGGATATGTCTTTTCTGGAACAAAAAAAGCAAACAGAACAAATAATGCCCCTTTTTAAGGAAGATGTAACGTTAATTAGCCAAAATCCAAGGGCCAGTTACAAGATTTTCCACAAACCTAGCCAAACAGGGATTACGTCCCCCAACGATAAGAACGCGATCATCCTTTTTGGGAACGATGAATTTCTAGATCAGAAAATTTCCATGATAAGGGCGAAAACACCTAACGTGAAAATCGTCAACTATGGAACGCATTGGAAGATAATCGGGCAACCGTACGCTTTGGCAAAAGTCACCCAAATTAATGGAGGTTCTTAGATATGTCATTTGTTAAAGAGCTTTGGCATTTTATGAAGTATAGAAAAAAAATCTGGTTGGGGCCAATAATTATCATTCTCCTTCTGTTGGGTTTCTTAATCGTATTTTCCGAGGGATCTGCACTTGCTCCCTTCATCTATGTGTTATTTTGAGTATTTATCTCTATGAATGATCAGAACCTAAAACAAATGAGCCGTGGTCGAGTTTTTGCTATGAGTGTTATTGTGATTACTATCTCTATTTGTATTTTGGAATTGTTGTCCTGTGTTGGATTAGCCCTGCATATAAAAATGAAACACCGGCTACTAGATGAGCTTGCTTATAGAATTTTTTGGCTTGCCCCTTTTAGGTCAAACACTGTTTTCCCTGATCGCTATCGCAATGCAAAACAGACATTTATCGACATATCAAGCATATTCATGGACGATTCTCTTCTTGGTTACAGAATCAAACCTTATATCAAGACGTACGATTTCGTTAATAAAACGAGCCTTATAAGTAATAAAGAAGGATTTATGTCCATTGGAGAAACCGAATTTGAATATGGACATAAAAAGCCGGCCGATGTGTATAGGATTGTTATGATTGGTGGATCAACGGTTTATGGAGCCGGAGTTGCCACGCCTGACTTAAATCTTCCCGCACGGCTATTGAAAACCCTTCGTAAGAATGATTCAACAAAGAAATATGAGGTCATAAACGCCGGTGCCGCTGGTTACAGGTCTAGTAACGAGTTGCTTTATATAATATCTGAACTGGTGAATTATTCCCCAGATTTGATAATCATATATGGCGGTTGGAACGATCTGATTTATAATAATGATCTTTATTCCGAGCACAGGGATTTGCTCAACACACTTAAGATTGAAAGACACTACGCATTGGACGCGCGACTTGCAGACATCTACTCCGTGAAAGGAAACTTAAAACTCCTGCTCAGTTCCACAGCCGAATTAGCATCATATACTGCAACTGGCAGGCTGATAAAAGGAATATTGGAAAAGACAGCGTCGAGTTTGTCTAAAACGTCCATATATGACAAGCGCAGTGTTGACCTATTCCGTAGAAACCTTATGGTTGAAATTATGGTTTCAAAGGTTTACGGCTATAAGTTAGCGCTTTTTCTTCAGCCAATTATGGGAGTTAACGAAAGGAAATACACCGAAAATGAAAGAACTTTTTATGATAAGATACAAGACCTTAGTATGAGGAAGGCTTTCTATGCCGATGCGGTTTCAATGTTTAATGGTTTGATAAATGAGAACAGAGGAGACAAAAATGTATGCATAGCAGATCTCTCCCATTCTCTAGACAATGCCCCGGAAACTGTTTATTTTGATACGGGCCACTTGGTGGCTAAAGGAAACGATGTTGTCGCAGATGCAATAATAGAAAAGATCGCTAAGTGCGGCTTTCTGCACTAACAAACAACATTTGATATGAAAACTAATGTTTTTTTTGTAAACGGGTTAATGAGTACTATTGTTGCGAGTGTAATAGCCGAAAAGCTCCACGCTAAAGACACTAACGTTCTTTGCGTTGAAAGAGTTATCAATGTTTTCAAAAAAGATTACTATAAACTGAATCGAATGATTGAAACTTATTTCCCGTGGGCAAAGATATTTTATATTGATCGCGATTCACATAGCAATTTGTTAAAAAGACATATTATTAGATATTACAATGCGGTCAAATATTATAAATCATTTAAAAAACATGTTAATGACAGCCTTGGTGGATTTGGCAAGATTGATCAAATATATGCGACAACACCATCCATGATGTGGTCATTGGTAGACACTAAGGCCGCGGAACTGAACATCATCGAGCATAGCATTCAGGAATATAATTTTTTTAACTCCATGAGAAAGAGAAACAATCCGGTGACCCTATTTAAGCGCTTTTTTGATCTTGTTATTGGCTATCGATTCATGGGTAGAAGCACGATTCCTTCACGATTTATCTTTTTAGATGGTGGAAGATGCCAATTAATAAAGGGGAAACGATTAGAAAACGATATTTCCTCCACATCTATCAGTGCCATAGACTTGATTCCCAAAATATTTAAACACGTTGAAATTGAATATCAAATGACGTTTCCGAAAGAGTACGAAGAGATTATGAACATACGTGCTCAATTGAGCCATTTCGAAAGAAAATATATCTATCTACCCGCGATGGAAGTTCCGCAATCCAAATACGTCGATTACCTTGAAAGCCAGACCAGCGACGTTTCTCTAAATCAAGCTTGTGTTTTGATAAAAAATCATCCTATTGACTCGAACGGCTATTCACAATATTTTGGGAAGTATAACTGCAAAGTGCTCACAATAAAACATGAAATGAATCAGTCCCTGCCTGTGGAGTTGTTAATGGTCATGCTAGACATGCCTGCTTTGTGGGGCTCTTATTCATCATCTCTAATCTATTCTTATTGGTGGCTAGGCGCTGAGCCAATTTTATCAGAAGGCAATTCTCCAATAGCTAGGCAAATAGCAATTAAGGAGTACAAGCAGTTTATGGGTGATTTTGAACAGTTCAAAACAACTAAACGGGCGGATTTATTAAACCCCGAATATAAAGGGAGCTTTGCTGCATGAAAATACTTATTACTGGAATAACGGGGTTTGTTGGGAGTCATATGGCTGAATATATATTAGGCCTTAATGAGGGACACAAGGTCTACGGTCTTTGCAGGTGGAGAAGCCCCAGAGACAATCTCAAGAATGTCTTCAATAAAATACGGCTCTTAGAGGCAGATATTTGTGATTTAAGCGCGCTTATCCGGCATCTTGAAAATGTGAAACCGGATATAATTTTTCACCTAGCAGCCCAAAGCTATGTGCTCACAAGCTTTAATAGTCCTATTCAAACATTATGGACCAATGTGATTGGCACAACAAATATACTAGAAGCAATTCGAATCACTAAGATAGACCCTGTAATACACATCTGTTCATCCTCCGAAGTTTATGGTCAGGTGACAAACGAAGATGTCCCGATTAAGGAAACCTGTCCGATCAGGCCCGCATCTCCGTATGCCGTAAGCAAGGTCGGAGAAGACATGGTGGCATTGCAGTATTGGCTTTCACATAAGATCCGCACGATAAGAACTAGGATGTTTACGCACACCGGCCCAAGGAGAGGAGATGTCTTTGCGATGTCTGCTTTTGCAAAACAGATTGCGGCAATCGAATTAGGGTTGCAACCCCCGATGCTTAGGGTAGGAAACCTAGATTCGGTAAGAACATTTTGTGACGTGAGGGATGCGGTAAGGGCATATTGGTTGTTAGTAAATAAATGCGTTCCTGGAGAAGTTTATAACGTAGGTGGAAATAGAACGATGACGGTAGGAGCTGCACTTGAAATTCTGAGGGCAATGTCTAAAATAAAATTTCAGGTTAGTGTTGATCCAGAACTTCTTAGACCTTCAGACGTAACGCTCCAAATTCCATGCATCGATAAGTTCAGCAAAGAAACAGGCTGGAAGCCTGAAATTCCACTGGAAAAAACACTGAATGACATTCTAGATTATTGGAGAGAAGAACTTAAAATATCCCCTTGGAAATCCCTTACAGTTGAAAAATAAATCCATATAACAATTCTATGAAAAATGAACTTTTATTAATTTCTGTTGCTTCTGACAGTCATCGGAACATTGGATGTCTATCACTCTACGCTACTGCTATGGAGGCAGGAATATCAACAAATGTTCTTTTCATTCCTCGCAGAGATGAACACGACGAGACTGAATTTGTAAAATACCTTAAAGTCAATGAATTTGCGGTTGTTGGGGTATCGCTTACGACAAGAGATTTTTATTTTGCCCGCGACATTACGAAACAAATCCGCAATGCTTTGCCAAATGCACATATTATATGGGGAGGCATCCATCCAACATCTAAACCCGACGAATGTCTGGAACATGCCGATTCTATTTGCATGGGCGAAGGTGAAGAGGCTCTTCTACAACTGATTTCTGCGTTAAAAGAGCGAGATATAATATCCAACATACCAGGGATCGGGACTAAGAACGGTAAAGGACGGCTTGTCGTTAATCCGCCTAGCGTAATTCAGGACCTGAATTCTTTGCCCTTCCCGCGTTTTGACTTTAAAAGATTTTATGTGTTAGACGGAGAAGGGATTAATTTATTCAGCCCCGAACATTATGCCAAATACTCAAGAAACAAAAAGGGAGACGGTTATGTGCTGCTGACTTCCAGATCCTGTCCACATCGCTGCACGTACTGCATAAATTCCTTCCTCAATCGCCTTTATGACAACAGTCACGCCCGGTTGCGCAGGCGCCTAACTGTTGACAATACATTGAAGGAGATCACCCACGCTCTATCCACAATCCCCGGAATCGGTTTTATCAATTTTATGGATGATCATTTTCTGACGGATGAAAAATGGCTTGATGAGTTTTGTGGTAAATACAAAGAGCTTATAAATCTGCCATTTATAATCAGAGCTACTCCGGCCACAATAAAAGATGAGCGGATAATGCAATTAAAAAATGCTGGATTACATACTGTTCAGATGGGCATACAATCGGGAAGTGAGCGCACACATAAAACTATTTTTCATCGTTCATTTAAAAGCGATATTGTTTTAAAAGCGGCAGATGTGCTTAAACGCAATAATTTAGAATGCCTCTACGATTTTATTATTGAGAATGATTTTGAGACGGACGAGGATCGCGATAAGACTATTGAATTAATGATGCAGCTACCCAAACCGTATATAGCTAATTTGTTCGTGATGACCGTTTTTCCTAAAACCGACTTGGAACGAATATATAAGGAAAAAAATATGACTCCACGGGTTGATCCATATGAGAGTAACTATTTTGAATTCAATGAGCACGATTTCTATTATCAATTGGCAAGCCTTATCCCACTGATAGATGATAAAGAAGCCCGCAACATATTTGATAATCGCAATGATCAGCAAGTTCGATCACATCTAAAAGAACTATATTCGGAAAAAGTTCATCGTGAGCCATGAAATCTTCCTGTAAAAAAAATAAGGTGCTCAGGAGAGCGCCCATATGCGATCCAGACAGCGTGCCCAGACTTCTTTGTACTGGTCTTCGGCCTGTAACAATAGAACATGAAAATCCGTGGTTTAGGGTTTTGTCAAGGGGAGGATACTATACTCATGAATCCCAACGCCCCCAAGTGGCGATATTGCCTATGGTTGACAACAAAAGTGTTGTGATGTTGCGAGTCAAGCGACCAGTAATAGGAGACTGTCCGTTGGAACTGCCGGCAGGCGACTCTATGCATGGAGAATCGCTTAGAGACGCGGCGGCCCGTGAATTCGCTGAAGAAACCGGCATTGAAATTAAAGATAAATTACGTTTTAAACCAGAATTAGCCATGTCAGAGATGCCAGGAAGAATCCCAGTTCTCCTAAGTATATTTACTATACAACTTAAAAAGAAGGAATTCGATATGAGAAAAAAACATGATGATGAGGTTTACTCAGTGGAATTAATCCATATCAGAGACGTAGCAAAGAAAATAATATCCGGTGAAATTTACTTAAGCTGTCCATGCGCAATTCTATCCAGACTGATACTTAAAAGAGTTATAACAACTAACAAAACTTTTGAGGTTTAGTTTATGAAACAAAACTGTGACATTATATTAGTTAATGTTGGAGGAACCAGCAAAAAAGTTTATCAGGATTTAAGTAAGGTCTTTTCTGCCATTGATCCGCCCTTTTGGGCAGCGCTTACCGCCGGATATCTTCGTAATAAAGGTTTTAAAGTGGACATACTTGACGCAAATGCTCTGAACCTTGATTTCGGCGAGACCGTTGACTTGCTAAACAAGGCCAATCCTAAAAACGTGGCGATTGTTTGCTATAGTCAGCAGGCAAATGTCTCTACTCCTATTATGGTTGCTGTTCAACAGCTTTGCCAAGAAATCAAGGAAAAGATGCCAAATACCCCGTTAATACTTACCGGATGGCATCCATCAGCTCTGCCTGAACGAACTCTTCGTGAGGGGGCTTGCGATATTCTTGTTAAAGGAGAGGGCTTTCGAACCCTTGTAGGTTTTCTTGAAGGAAAACCACGGAGTAATGTCCCCGGGCTCTGGTGGAAAGCGGAGAATGGCGAAATACTATCTGCTCCGGCGGCGAAGAATATAGAAGATCTAACATCCGAACTCACAGACGTAGCATGGGATCTTCTGCCTATGGATAAATACAGGGCATTTAGCTGGATGTGCCTCAAGGACTTCAGCGAGCGGACCAAGTTCGTCTCCATCTTCACTAGCTTGGGTTGTCCGTATAAATGCAGTTTCTGCGCCATACACTCCACTTATGGAGAACACAAAATCCGCTATTGGAAACCGGAATGGGTTTTAAAACAGCTTGATATCCTTGTGAAACAATATGGAGTGCGTCACATCAATATTCATGACGAATTATTTGTTTTTAATCGAAATCATTATCTACCGATTGCAGAAGGCATAATAGAAAGAGGGTATAATTTAAATATTAACGCCTTTGCCAGAGTTGACGTACTGGACAAGATTCCTGAAGATCATTTACGAACATTAAAGAAAGCTGGTTTTAACTGGTTCAAACTAGGAATAGAAACAGGCAACAGCAGAGTTAGGGCTAATGTCGCAAAGGATTATTATAATGCTGATGCGGTACGCAACGCTGTTAAGAAAGCATACGATGCTGGAATAGACTTTTGTGCCAATTTCATGTTCGGACTTCCGGGAGATAATTATGATTCGATGCAAGATACATTGAATTTGGCGTTGGAACTAATGGCAGCTTTTCCCAGTTTCTTCTGCACAATGGCTATCCCCGGCTCGTATCTATACAATGAGGCTTTGGAAAAAGGGATAGAGCTTCCCGAAACATGGCTTGGGTATGCATCTCAAGGTTATGAATTCAAACCGCTCCCTACAGAATCTTTGACGGCCAAGCAAGTCCTGGAGTTCAGGGATTATGCCTTTGATACATACTTCAAAAACCCGAAATATTTAAACATAATAGAAAAAAAATATGGGACCGAAGCTAGGGAACATATACAAGAAATGACCGCTATAAGGCTTAAGCGAAAGCTTCTTGGGAACTGATTACCATATGGATAAAATATCTAAGGAAATAAGACAGAATATACTTCGTATTTCCCATCACAGCGGTCATGGCCATATACCGACATGTTTTTCGATTGTAGAGATGCTCCGCGCTGTATATGAGACGATGCGGCATGATCCAAAACGGCCAGGTTGGGCAGAACGTGATATTTTCATTCTCAGTAAGGGACATGCAGCACTTGGGCTCTATTGTACTCTGGCTCAATACGGTTATTTTCCGATTTCGGATGTGTTTGCTTTTGGTGCATTTGAGTCGCAATTTGGATGTCATGCTGATCGCTTTAAGGTTCCAGGCGTTGAACTATCAACTGGCTCACTTGGACACGGCATGGGCGTGGCTGTTGGAATAGCAACCGGGTTCAAATTGTCAAAGATTCCCAGACAGGTTTTTGTGCTTATAGGCGATGGGGAATCCAATGAAGGTACTATATGGGAAGCCTCTATGGTTGCCGCCAATTTTAAACTCGACAATCTAACGGTTCTTTTTGACAACAATTCTTCTCAGTCCAGATGTCTTCCCATCACAAAACCAGAAGAAAAATTTGCCGCTTTTGGTTTTAATGTTATGAGTGTAGATGGACATAATATAAATGCCTTAAAAGATGCTATTCATAATCGCACAAATGGAACCCCACAAGCCATTGTTGCACATACCACCAAAGGTAAGGGGAGTTCAATGCTGACAGAAAATGTCTACACATGGCACCGCCGAAGTCCAAATAAGGACGAGTTAAACAAAATTCTTGGAGAATTAGATGCGAAAACAGTTTAGGGACACTGCATTGAGATTAGCTGAGAATGATGACAAATTGGTTATGCTGTTTGGTGACATCAGTTATTATCTCTTTAACGAATTTGTCGAACGTTATCCAGATCGTCTTCTGAACGTTGGAATATGTGAAAACACGCTTATAAGTATGGCTGCCGGAATGAGCGCGGCGGGTTTTTATCCCGTTGTTCATACCATAGCCCCGTTTGTTACTGAACGAAGTTACGAACAGGTTAAACTAGATGTCTGCTACAACCGATTGGGATGTACAATTGTAACCTGTGGCGGTTCATTCGACTATGCTTGGGACGGTGCTACACATCATTGTTACACAGATCTCGAACTAATGCGAATGCTTCCGGGAATGGAGGTTATGCAGCCAGGCTCTAAAAAGGAGTTCGATATCCTTTTTACCGCATGTTATAAAAACGGCAATCCATCTTATATGCGGATTGCCGTTGACGAGCATGGTCTGGATTTACCAGTTGAGTTTGGGAGAGGCGTTATTATTAGAGAAGTTAAGGGTTCAAGTTTGACGGTTGCGACTGCCGGGCCTATTCTTGGCAACGTCCTTGCGGCCTGTTCAGATATGCCAGTGAATATTATTTATTTTCATACTATAAAGCCGCTGGACAAAGATCTTGTAAACCGATTTGCGGAAACCAAATTTGTTGTTGTTCATGATGCTTATGGGCTTTTTGAGGCGCTTAATGTTAATGCTGCTATCAAGGCAGTCTATCATGGATTGCCGGATGAGTTTTGTGGTTATTATGGAAAGCTTGAAGATATTCGGAGAAAACTTGGACTTGATGCCGCCGGGATTCGACATCGTGTGGAAAGAGAACTTTATATAACTAAGAGGGGTTTATGAAAGTCACAAAATGCAATCTTGAAGGGGTGTTGGTCATTCAACCAGAAGTATTTGAAGATTTTCGAGGGCAGTATGTGGAAACATATAATGAAAAACTTTATTACGAAGCCGGTATTTGTATGAAATTCGTTCAGGACGACATTTCGGTTTCATCCAGATTTGTGCTTCGAGGATTACATGGAGATATGGAGACTTGGAAACTTGTGTCTTGCCCATACGGAAAGTTTTACTTGATTGTGGTAAATTGTGATGAAACTTCCACTAATTTTGGCAAGTGGCAATCCTTTGTTCTCTCGGATAATAATAGGCAGCAGGTTTTGATTCCACCTATGCACGGAAATGGACATTTAGTTCTCAGTGAACAGGCTATATTTCATTATAAACAGTCGACATATTACAACCCAACAAAACAGTTCACCTTTAAATGGGATGAACCTCGTT
Organism: Desulfobacterales bacterium; assembly: GCA_020056865.1. Next base: position 20,986 of record JAGVGX010000111.1, on the reverse strand, counting down.
TTAAAATTTGGTGGCCTGTCAAAAATCCCATATTGTCTCAACGTGATGAATATGGGGCGTTTGTTAAATGAATAAGGAGATAACCTATAGACCAGCGGTTTTGGAAGATGCAGAAGCTTTGGCTGGGCTCGTTGGCTCGATGTTCAAAGTTCAGCGCTCCGGGGAGTTCTATGTTTGGCAATGTTTTAAGAACATCGTTCCGGTAGTGGTAATGTGCGCTTTTGCAGATGACGAGCTTATTGGCTCTTTTGGTATTCAAAAAAGGGAATTGAGTGGCGGTATTAAGTGTGGCCATGCTAGCTGGCTGGGCGTCTTGCCTAAGTGGCAAGGGAAAGGCATCTTCAAAAAACTTGGAGAAATGGCCATTAATTATTTTAATGATCTGGACCTTTTATGCGTGATTGCTAATGATCAGGCGAATATAGCGTGCGAGAAAAGTTTTGGTTTCAAAGCTATCGGATCCTTAAAGACCATTACGCTTAAATCGTTGTCCGGACCGCAAGATAAAGAACTTGAACGGCAATGCATAACTAAAAATACCAACTTCAGAACGATGTCTGGCAATGCTGGCGGCTTTATGATGTTCGATCATTCCGAACCCTACAGAAAGTGGCGATACACTTTGAATCCGATGTATTCATATGACATGTTGCGGCTCGAGACCGGTGAATACGCGATCGTAAAAAAATTTATGGATTCTACGATCGGCAATGTAATCGGGGATATTGTTGATTATGAATGCCCATTGGATAATCCTGTTAAGTTAAAGTGTCTTTTTGAAGGTGTTAGAGCCACTTTAAAAAATGACGGCATTGACATACTGTCTACATGGGAAAATACGACCGCACTACCTAAAGATATAATGACGGGTTTGGGCTTTAGGGCCGATGGGTATCGATCTCATTTTTGCGTTAAAATCGTTAATGATGAATTAACGTATTTACAGAACATGTCAGGTTGGCACCTGTTGCCAACTGATGCTGCAAATTACTAAGAGGGCTCGAAAATGATAATAACACGAACGCCATTTCGCATGTCTTTTTTCGGTGGTGGAACAGATTACCCCGTTTGGTATAAGGAACACGGCGGCGTTGTCCTTAGCACAACATTTAATAAATATTGTTACATTAGTTGCAGATACTTACCGCCATTTTTTAATTATAAACATTTAGTTAGATATAGGGTGCGCGAAGAGGTTCAAGATATCGGAGAGATAAAACATCCTTCAGTTAGGGAGTGTTTAAGGTTTATGGAGGTTGATAGAGGAGTCGAGATAGTGCACACGAGTGATATTCCTGCGCAGTCTGGGGTAGGTTCCAGTTCGTCATTTACGGTGGGGTTGTTGCATTCACTGTATGCGCTGAAAGGGAAAGTTGTAACCAAGAGACGATTGGCTTCCGACGCAATTCACGTCGAGCAGAAACTTATTAAGGAAAACGTGGGATCACAAGATCAAGTTGCTACGGCCTTTGGTGGGTTTAATAAAATTAAATTCGGCGGAGATAACGAGTTTTATGTTCATCCTATTACAATTAACAAGGACAGGCTTGATTTATTGCAGTCACATCTCTTGTTGTTCTTTACCGGTTTTTCTCGCGAGGCGTCAAACATCGCAGTTGAACAGATCAAACAAACACAAAACCGAAAGTCCGAGCTCAAGACTATGATGGATATGGTAGATGAAGCAATTAGCGTTCTCAATCGTGATTCTAGCGATATAAGTGATTTTGGCAAGATGTTGAATGAATCGTGGAATATCAAAAGAAGCCTGACAAATTTAATTTCCACAACCAAAATCGATGAGATTTACGAAGAGGCTCTAAAAGCGGGGACTTTAGGTGGCAAATTGCTTGGAGCTGGCGGAGGGGGGTTTATTCTTTTATTTGCATTGCCGGAAAATCATGTACGCATTAAAGAGAAACTAAAATACTTATTACATGTTCCCTTCGGTTTTGAAGCGCTAGGCAGTCAGGTAGTCTTGTATTCCACGCAGGATTTTTATTAAAAAAAAGAAATGGGTACTATTACAAATCCTTACTTAAGCGTAGTGGTTGTTTCTAGAAATGACAATCGTGGATCAGATATGTTTCGTAGAACATGGGTTTGTTTAAATGGCATTATTTCTCAAATGGAAAGGTTTAAAATAGATTCAGAAGTTGTGCTGGTGGATTGGTTGCCTCCTCCAAACAGGCCCCTTTTGAAGGATGCGTATCCGTGGCCGGATGATTTAAAATATTGTGAGATAAGAACTGTTGTTGTTTCGCCATTATCGCTTGATAGGGATTATGAATGGACCGATGATTACAGTATACGCGATTTGACACCATGGAATGTTGGTATAAGACGGTCAAAAGGAAAGTTTATTTTATCTACCGTAACTGATGTGTTGTTCTCAAGTGATTTAATCAATTTTATTTCTAAAAAACAACTCCATGAAGACTTCATGTATAGAATTGATAGATGCGATGTTAACAGGAGTGTTTTGAATATCAATTCTCTTGATGAGCAACTTTCATATTGCGAAAATAATATTATTGATATTTATACATCCGGTCCACTTGATTTTATCTTTAAAAGGGGGCTTCCTATTCTCCACGATAAGGCCCCAGGTGACTTTATGTTATTCTCAAGAGAAAGATGGCATAATATTCATGGTTTTCCCGAAGGGTTAGCGCTTGGTGGAGATGATGTTTTGCTATATATGGCCCACTTATCTGGTGCAGAACAATATGTTTTTAAGAAACCGATTAGACTATATCATATTGATCATGATTCAAGGTGGAAAAAACCTTCTTATGTTTTTTTAAAGAAAACGTTTAATAAATTGAGAATGCCCTATTATTTATCGGAAATTATGGCTGGAGTGGGATGTAAGTTTATCCCTTCAAAAAGTTGTTTGGATAAAGCAAACCACAGTATGTCGTCCAGAGAGTTTATTAGAAGTACGATAGTTGATATGGTTGAAGAACGGCGCTCTTATGTTTATAATAGAGATAATTGGGGGCTGGGTGATAAACAAATGGAAGAATTTTTAATTGGCAGCTAATATGTCTTTTTTGGTTATCGGATTATATATTTCCATTGCCGGCATTTTTGGTTTTCTTTTCAGAAGTTGTCTGATTTATGTTTTAGCATTAGTTGTACTTTCGAATTTCTTCAAAAGATTTTTATTTATTTCAAGCGATCCTGGGCGCTTATATACAGCCGTGCTTTTAATTCCAGATTTTTTCTTATTGTTTTATATCGCTTATAAAATTAAGCATTTATTATCCATAAATAAGACGTTATTTTTCTTTTTATTTTCATTGTTTGTTACCGGCACTGTCTTTTTATCGAACATACTCATTTCAGTAGCATATATAAAAATGTTTGTGATTTATATATTTTTCTTTTTTTTGGGAAAAGAAGCGATTCTAAAAAAAGGTTTCGGTTACGATTTTTTCAAAGATAAATTTTCAGTTTTTTTATTTATAATAATTATTTTTGCTACTGCATATATTTTTCTTCAGTGGTCAAATAATTATTTTCCGTTCGAAAAAGCATGGATAACCAGCGGATCGGCCACCGTAGGAGCCAACTATTTAGCTGACATGGGAGTATATAGGTATATGTCAATTTTTTCTGGCTTCAGGGAAGCAGCCATTTATTTTATCATAGGGATTCTTTTCTTATACTATAGCGAAGATACAATTTTAAAAGGGCCAGTTAAGTGGCTCGGATATGCTTGTTTGGTTGTAGGCATTTTGTTGGCCGGCTCCAGAGGAACCCTGGTCGGATTAGTAATAGCATTAATCGCAAAGCATTTTATTACAAATAAAAAGCGTGCGGCATGGTTGATCGGCTGCCTCCTGTGTGCATTCATTGTTCTATACTTTAATGTTGCTTCTTTAAACGTTCTGGATGCATTAGTAGGCGATGTGGTAAAAAATAGATATCTAAATAGGATGATCTTTTCTTCATCCTTGGGCGGAAGGGTTTTAGGCTGGTATGACATTATTCAAAACCATTTGTTTTGGGGCGCTGGCTTAGGGGCCTATACCAGTGCTGCCTCATTAGGGAAAGATGCTAATCTAGGCGCTGATAGTCAATTCCTTTCGTTTCTGGGGCAAGGAGGCATATTTCTCCTATTTGCATATCTTGTGATTATTTATTCAATACTTAAAATGAATTTTGTGGACAAGAAAACCAACAGCATTAAAAACAATCCTTCTATAAACATAGTAATTATCATCCTCTTGCTGATCATCTTTGATTCCTTATTTAATCCAACGCTGGATAGCAGGGCTACAAGCGTAATATTCTGGTATTATTTGGGGGTATTATATTACTCCAAAGGCCAGACAAAAAGTCCCCCAGTGCTCACGCAATTTCAGAAAGCATGAAAGTGCTAATAATTCATAATTTTTATCGATCTCTCTCGCCGTCCGGTGAAGATAGAGTTTTCGAAGAAGAAGCGGTTTTACTCAGGGAAAATGGAGTTCAAATTGTCATTTACGAAAAGAGTAATGATGAAATTAAAGGATTCGGGGAGAAGCTATCTGCTATTTTTAAAATAAGCTGGTCTAAAGAATCTTATAGGGAGGTAAAACAACTGATAGAAAAACACAGGCCCGATTTGGTGCATGTGCATAACTTTTGGTATTTAATTTCGCCTTCAATTTTCTTCGCTTGCAATGACCTCAACGTTCCGGTCGTTCAGACTGTTCATAATTATCGAATGTTTTGTGCGAACGGCCTATTGCTAAGAAATAACGCTCCATGTAACTTATGTGTTGGAAAAAAACCTTGGAGAGGCGCGGCATATGGTTGCTACAAAAACTCCAGGATATATTCATTGCCGATTGTCATTTCACAATATTTGCATCAAATAATAAAGACTTGGGATAATAAGGTTAATGCGTTCATTGTTCCTAGCGTCTTTCTCAAAAATAAACTTATAGAAAGCGGTTTGACTAAAGAAAAAATTTTTGTAAAACCCCACTTTACCGAAGAAAAAAAATATACGAAGGAGAAACCTCAAAATTCCGGCGTGTTTATTGGAAGAATTTCTGCTGAAAAGGGAATGGAAACTCTTGTAAATGCTGTAATGAAGCTTAGAGAAAGCGAGATTAAAGATTTCTCGATCACACTCGTCGGAGAAGGTCCTGCAATGCCATCCTTGGCAAAAAAAGTGAAGGAGGGAAAGGTTTCTGGTCTCCGGTTTTTGGATAAACTTTCCCATGAAGAAAGTATGAAAGTATTAAAACGGTCGAGATTTTTGGTGATTCCATCTATATGTTATGAAACTTTTTCAAAAGTTGCCATAGAAGCTTTTTCTTGCGGAAAACCAGTTATCGCCTCAAAATCAGGTGCGTTGCAAGATATCGTGTTTGATAGGAAAACGGGGTTTATAGTCAAGCCTAACGATTACTGTGATTTAGCCTCAAAAATGGCATCTTTAACCAAGAATGATGCCTTATGCGCCAAAATGGGGGAGCACGCGCTTGCCGAATATTATGAAAAGTACACGGCAATTAATAACTATAAACAATTGATGGAAATTTACTCATATGTGATTGAAGGGAGCAAAAACTGATGAGGGAAGAAATATTAGGGATAAATATAGATGTTTTCGATATGAACGCTGTCCTGGACAAGCTTCTTGGGGCCATCAGGTCCAAGGACACATGTGTTGTAGTATGTGCCAATCCACATTCCATAGTTGAAAGCCTAAAAAATCTTTCTTTTAAAGCAGCCTTGAATAATGCTGATATAGTCTTGCCTGATGGCATTGGCATTGTGCTTGCATCAAAGATGGGTGGAAAGAAAATAGGGGAGCGCGTATGCGGGCCGGATGTTTTTATAAAACTTACAAAGAGTTTGAATAAAACTGGTGGTGGAAAGTATTTCTTTTATGGCTCGACAAACGAAACTCTTTCGCTAATACGATTACGCATGGAGAAAGAGTATCCAAATATAAATATTGTGGGGGCGATATCCCCCCCGTTTGAAATTTTTACGGATGAGGAAGTAGAAAAACACATTACGATGGTCAATGAGTCCGGCGCTGATATACTTTGGGTGGGGATGACAGCTCCCAAACAAGAGCTGTGGATAGACAAATACCGATCCAGGCTCAATGTGAATGTTATTGGAGCTATCGGCGCGGCGTTTGACTTTTTTGCAGAGACTAAGAAAAGATGTCCGGTTTTTATTCAAAAAGCTGGTTTAGAATGGCTTTTTAGATTTATTCTAGAGCCAAAAAGATTATGGAGAAGAAATATAGTGTCGATGCCCAAATTTCTATTGTTTGCTATAGCATTTCAATTAAAAAGAATGTGCAGAAGTTAAAGGTTTTGAGATGAATTCTAATAATACCATTTTATTTATATTTCCAGACATTTCACATTTTTCATTACATACGGGGTATTTTCATTATGGTTTGGCAAGCATATCCGCTTATCTAAAAAATAACACAAAGTGCGATATCCAACTTTTTCATATAAAACATAATATCGATGAAATTAGCTTTTTAACTAAGATTAGAGAGGTTTCTCCAATAATAGCGGCTTTTACTGCTACCACAAATAGTTTTCCGCTGGTGAAGAAATACGCGGGTTGGATAAAGAAAAACAATGAAGATATTTTGACCGTATGCGGTGGCGTTCATGCGACAATTTGCCCCGAGGAGGTTCTCAATAATCCAGAGATAGACGTGCTTATCCGTGGAGACGGTGAATATCCCATGTTGGCTCTAACGACCGATTGGTTGGCGTCAAGAAAAATATGTGAACATGCAGGTGTCTGGCACAAAAAAAATGGCAGTGTGGTGGATGGAGGATGTTCAATCGTAAAAGAATTAGAAGAACTTCCAGATCCAGATTGGGGCCTGTTTGATTATCTTAGCTTATCATCGGCAAAGCAGGGTCAGGGTGGTTTTATGATGTCAAGAGGTTGTCCTTATCGGTGCAGTTATTGCTGTAATATTGTTCTTCAAAAAATATATAAGACAGCAGGTGGCAATTATATCAGATTTAAAAGCCCCCAAAGAGCAATATCAGAAATAAAGAGTTTTTTAAAAAAATATCCTACCATACACACGTTATATTTTGATGACGATATCTTGCCCCTTTATAAAAAGTGGTTTTATGAATTTACTGATTTATATAGAAAAGAGATTAGTAAGCCCTATTGGTGTAATATACGGCCAAACTTGATAAACGAAGATATTGCAAAGGCATTGGCTGATTCCGGGTGCGTAAGGGTCGGTATAGGCATTGAAAGTGGCAATGAAAAGATAAGAAATGAAATATTAAAAAGGGATTTATCGGATAGAGATCTCATATCTGCCGTTGGTTATCTAAGGAGCTATGATTTACCTACCTATGGATATAATATGCTAGGGATCCCTCATGAAACAAAGAGGGAGTTGCTAGATACTATAAGAATGAATGGCCGGCTAGGAATAAATAAAATACAAGCCACAATATTTTACCCATATCCAAAAACAGCGCTATTTAAACTATGCAACGATGAGAAATTAACGGAAAAATCAAAATGGCTGACAGAGTATCTAAGAAACACCATTCTGAAATTCAGCATGGCTCAGAAAAATAGAATTTTTTTTACTGAACTTATGATTAATCCGATTTGTAAAATTTACTTCAAGTTGCCAAGAAGAATGGCAGAGTTTATGATAAAAATAATATATTCGCAGCTATCATCGCTTATTTTTATGCCGCTGGCCAATCTAACCGTAAGAGCCATTTTAAGGTCTAATAATTTAAGTAATATAATTAGGTTGGCATATAGAAAAGTTGTGACGCCTGAATTTAGAGGTGTAGTTTCAAAGTGATAATTCGAGAAAGATTTTGGGAGGGGTTTTGGGTGAAATTTTAGTGACCGGCGCTTGCGGATTTATTGGCGCGGCACTTTGCGAAAAATTATCGTTCATGGGTCATCGGGTTTGCGGAACCGCTACCTCAGCGGAAAAGCTGAGTGGCGTGTCTAAATGGGTTAGACCATTAGTGATAGAGCAGATTGGACCTGCAACCGATTGGTCAGATGCATTGATAAACATTGATACAATTATTCACTTAGCTTCCCGCGTACATATAATGAGGGAGACGGCAACCGATTCTTTGTCTGCTTATCGTTGTGTAAATGTGGAAGGGACAGAGCGTTTGGCGAGGAAGGCCGCAGAGGCTGGGGTGCGGCGGTTTGTTTATATTAGTTCCATTAAAGTTAATGGTGAAGGATCGTCATTGCCTTATAAAGAAGTTGATACCCCGGCGCCTTTCGATCCATATGCCGTTAGTAAATGGGAGGCGGAACAATTACTGCATAAAATTTCTTCTGAAAGCGCTCTCGAAGTGGTTATTCTTAGGCCACCTTTGGTCTATGGCCCTAGAGTTAGGGCTAATTTTTTAAGCCTACTTAAATTAGTGTCTTCAGGATTTCCATTGCCATTTTTTAATCTAAATAATAAGCGTAGTCTGATTTATTTGGGCAATTTGGTTGATGCCATCATTGCTTGTTTAACTCATCCCAATGCAGTTGGTGAAACTTTTTTAATTAGTGATGGCTATGATGTTTCGACGCCCCAGTTAGTAAGAATGATGGCCACAGCGTCAGGCATAAAGTCTAGATTGTTTCCTTTTCCGATTTCTTTACTCAATATTATTTGTAGTGCTATTGGTAAAAGAAATTCCGTGGATCGAATCGTGGGTTCTCTTAGGATTGATAGTAGCAAGATAAGGAAAACTGTCGGTTGGCAACCTCCCTTTTCCTTAGAAGAAGGGCTTGAAGAAACAGTAAAGTGGTTCAAATCGATATGAAACGTAAACGTATATTTGATATACTGGCGGCAGTTTTTTTGCTATGTATTCTAGGTGTGCCAATGCTGATTATTGCATTGTTAATAAAATTAAATTCCAAAGGACCAGTTTTATACTGGTCCAATAGAGTAGGGACTAATAATGTGATTTTTAGAATGCCGAAATTTAGAACAATGAAACAGGGGACTCCGACAGTTGCCACTCATCTTTTAATAAACCCAGAACAATATTTAATTTCTGTAGGTCGCATGTTAAGAAAATTTAGTTTGGATGAGCTGCCACAGCTTTATAGTGTTATTAGAGGCGATCTTAGTTTTGTGGGGCCGAGGCCCGCCCTTTATAATCAGGATGATTTGATTTTACTGCGCACACAAAAAGGCATAGACAAGCTTATACCAGGAATAACTGGTTGGGCGCAGATAAATGGGAGAGATGGGATTCCCATACCTATTAAAGTGGATTATGATACATACTATTTGAAGAACCGCTCTTTCCGGTTTGATTTAAAAATATTACTGAAAACTTGTATAAAAACGATTTCTGCCGAAGGAGTAAATCACTAATTGCCGCTATTATGAAAAAAAGTAATTTTAAAATGACACGTTATGTTAAATCATTGTCGCTTGCGGCCAGCGACGTTATATTGCTGAATGTAGCGTTTATTTCATCTTGTTATTTAATCGACGGTTCGACCCCATTTACTTTATCGAGACAAATTATTTTGTTTTTTGCAGTATTTGTTCAGTTGCTTGTGTTTTTGAGGCTTGGGTTATATAGGGCGGTTCTTCGCTATGCCAGCGTCGATTTCTTAGTCACAATTCTAAAAACTATAACAATCGCGTCTGTTAGTCTTATTTTGTGTTTTTATGTAGCTCAAATTCATATTCCACCATCGGTTATATTTATTAATTGGCTTCTAAGTATTTTCTTGATCGGAGGAAGTAGATTTGTTGTGCGCTATTATTATGATATAAAAGAAAGATATCGATTTGGAAAGAGGGTTTTAATTTATGGCGCTGGCGATATGGGAGTGCTTGCAGTGAGACAGCTGACGCTAAATAAGGCGATGTTATATACACCCGTTGGTTTTATTGACGACGATAAAACGAAACATGGATCGGTTATTCATGGCATAAGAGTCCTAGGTGTGCCAACGGATTTAGAAGATATTATTGAGCGATATCGTGTGGAAGAAGTTGTTGTTGCAATATCGAAACTAACCGGAGAAAAGCTTCAGGAGGTTGTAAAACGATGCAGACAGAAAAACATTGTATGCAGAATAATTCCGTGCTTTTCACGTATTTTAGAGATGGAGCCCAATATAAGGAGCGTAGAATTGGCTGATTTAATGAGGCGTTCACCGCGAGACTTGGATAATGAGGCGATAAAGAAACATTTAGAACAAAAGACCATCATGATTACTGGCGCTGCCGGGTCCATTGGCAGTGAATTAGTGAGGCAGTGCTTAAAATACAATCCTAAACGAGTGCTGGCACTTGATCAGTCGGAACACGGCCTATATCTTTTAAGTGAAGAACTCAACAATTCGAATGTTGTGTATGAGTTGTGTAACGTCACGTACAAAAATAGATTAGAAAGCATTTTTAGCAGATATCATCCTGAAATTATTTTCCATGCCGCGGCATATAAGCATGTGCCGATGCTTGAGTTTAATTCTGCAGAAGCTGTCAGAAATAATATTGGCAGCACGAAGGAGCTTTGCGAACTCGCCAATAAATATAACGTCAAAAACTTTGTACTGATATCAACCGATAAAGCGGTTCGCCCGTCAAGCATAATGGGAGCAACAAAACGAGTCTGCGAATTAGTTGTTCAGAATTTTGATACAAGAAGCAAGACAGAATTTATTGCAGTTCGTTTTGGCAATGTATTGGGAAGCTCCGGCAGTGTTATCCCAAAATTTATGGAGCAGATTAAAAATGGTGGGCATGTTACTGTTACACACCCTGATGCAACCAGATATTTTATGCTTATAGATGAGGCTGTTCAATTGGTATTGCAGGCCGCTGCTATTGGCAGTGGAGGTGAAATTTTTATACTGGATATGGGTAAGCCCGTTCGTATAGTAGATATGGCAGAGGACTTAATTTACCTGATGGGCCGCCAGCCTCATGAAGATATAAAAATTGAATATACCGGACTAAGGCCGGGAGAAAAAATTCATGAAGAATTATTTAGTGATGAAATTGAGCGTAAAACAAGGTTCAGTGAAATTACAATTGGCAGGCCTAAGGTAGTAGATTGGGAGTGGTTGGAAAAAAATGTGGATGAATTGCTGGCGCGTGTTTCTAACGGAGGTTCAGAATCGGCTTTAGATATTATCGATATTATGAAAACGCTGGTTCCAGAGGGAGATTTTGGCGCAAAACAAATACCCGTAACGGAGACGGATAAGCAAGGAGCTGAATTATATGCAACACAATTGCAATAGTAATGATGAGATTAACCTTCTTGATCACTGGAAAGTGATTAAAAGACGTAAATGGCTGATAGGAACGATAGTTTTAATGGTGACATCTATTTCTATCATTATGACTCTTGCTATGCCCAAATATTACAAGGCAGAGGCGGTTTTTATGCCGATCGAAATGGGAGGTGGAGGATCGTCTGGACAATTTGGGGGCATTGCATCGCTTATGGGACTTGGTGGCCTTGATGGACAATCGCCATCGCAACAATTTATGGCGCTTTTAAAAACAAGAACACTGGCAGAAGAGATAATAAATAAATACGATCTTATGACAGTTATGTTTGGCTTAAATCACTCAGCATCTAAGAAAGTGCTGGTGACGGAGGCTGCAGTCAGAGCGTTGCTTTCCTATGTTACGTTTGTTGACGATAAAAAGACTGGAACTGTAATTATCAGCGCTGAATTTAAAGATCCAAAACTTGCGACCGATATTGCAAATGGTTATGTGGAAGAGTTACAAAAGCTTATTAATGAAAATGCTTTCACGGTTTCTAAGAGAAATAGGATTTTTATTGAGAGGCAATTATCTAAGAACAAACAGGATCTTCTAGGCGCTGGCAAAGAGCTCAACGAGTTTTATAAAAGTGGAAAAGTGTCAAGCGTTGAGTCGAAGGTTGATGTGGAAATTGCGGAGAATGACTATGATGGCACTGTCCCAAGTAATGACAAGTTTGAAAGCCATTTAAACACATTGCAAAAACAAAGAGACGAAATTAAAAATAGGATGGTAGTTAAGGACGTGCCGCAACAGGTCTATTTGCAATATCTTACCTTAAAACGTAACTTATTGACGGAGATAAATACAACGTTAACTCAGCATTATGAAATGTCAAAGATAGAAGAGGCGATGGATGAGCCTGCCTTTCAGGTGCTTGACTATGCCCGTGTCCCTGAAACAAGGTCAAAACCAAAACGTAAGCAGATGGTTATGATGGCGCTTGTAAGTTCATTATTTATAGGGACAGTGGCAGCATTTTTAGTTGAATTCTTTATGAAAAGGAAAGAAGGAGAAATATGAGGCTATTTTGCAAGGTTATTTTGGGAATTTTGGTTGTACAGTTGGCGGCTCAATCCGCCTTTACCGAAGATTATGGCAGACAATTTGACAGACCTATGAACGGGCAGGCATCCGGAATGAGTTTTCGCAAAGGCGAATTGCGGGACATTGGAAGATTGGGAGCTGGGTCAATATCGGAAGAAGATATGATGACAAAGGGAAGAATGATGACAGAGCCTTCCATGTCTGGACTTACATATCAAGTGCATGTGCTAGGCGAAGTTAGAAATCCGGGCACCTACAGAATAACAGCTTCTGATAGGCTTTCGGAAGTTTTGTTGAGAGCTGGGGGAGTCGATGAACAAGGTTCACAGAGGAACTTAGAGGTGCGTAGAAAAGGGGAGGGGGTTAAAAAAACTGATCTCTTATCATTTCAAATTTTTGGCGACCTTTCTAATAATCCTTATCTTCTGGATAATGATGTTATTTATGTTCCTTTGCGTAACAGCACTATACAGGTAGTGGGAGCAGTTAAAAGACCTAGAGATTATGAATTAAAAGCAGAAAAAACACTGGTGGATGCAATAACTCTCGCCGGTGGATTTTCTGTCGGAGCAGCATTGGGTTCATCTATTAGGGTTGTTAGATTTGTAAATGGGAAGAAGGAAGTGTTTGAAGTTGCTTCAAATGCAACAGATATGTCCAATTTCGAACTTCAAAACGGCGATGTTGTCTTTGTGCCACATATGATAACAGAAAAAAATAAGTTTGATTATGATATCCCCAAGCTGCCCGGCGACAATATCTTCTATCCCTCCTATGAAGACCGCGTGTTCATTTTAGGAGGAGTTGCAATGCCAGGCGCTTATCCTTTTAATCCGTATTATAATCTATCGCAATATTTAAGCCTTGCCGGAGGTACGACAAAGATGGCTACAGGCAAGATGAGTTTAGTCTCGTCTGATGGTAAAAAAAGACGGCTCAACAGAAAAGAGAAGGATACTGTTGTTATCAATCCTGGAGATACTCTTATGGTTGACTGGCGGCGCATTGCGCCAGAAGGGTGGCTTGGTATTATTTCTTCAGTAACTACACTTGGGTTGGTTGCTCTTTCTTTATCTGATAGGAATTGGTAATAACGCATAAAATATCATTTGACATCTAACCCCCTTTTTCATATATAGAGTTTCAGTTTATGACTGAAAAAGGGGTTGAAATTGGAATAGGTAAAGGCCCTTCGCCGCAAGCGGAGGGCTTTTTTTTGGCTTCATCGGAAAAACATGAAGATGATTTTATGATCACAAAACACTTAATGAGTGAATCTCAAATGGACGAGTCTCTGGCTAAAATGGCAAAAGCCATTATCAAACGGAATAAAAATATGGAAGAAGTGGCGCTGATCGGCATCCGTTCCCGCGGAGTGCCTCTGGCCGAATGGCTCGCAAAAAAGGTTAAAGAAATATTAAAAGAGCCTGTTGACGTCGGAAGCCTGGATATAAATTTATACAGGGATGACCTGTCGGAAGTTGATGAGCAGCCGATCGTTCGAAAAACAGAATTGCCCTTTTCCATAAGCGGAAAGGGCATAATACTAGTTGATGACGTTCTTTACACCGGCCGCACGATAAGGGCGGCGCTTGATGCGCTGATAGATTTCGGACGGCCGAAGTTTGTGCAGCTCGCCGTCATGGTTGACAGGGGCTGGCGCGAGATACCGATTCAGGCCGACTATGTCGCAAAGAAGTTAAAAACGACCGCTACAGAAAACGTGAAGGTTATGATGGCGGAGTTTGACGGAGTAAATCAGATCGTAGTTAAAGATAAAAAATGACACTTTCAGTTAAACACATCCTTTCGGCGCACGATTTTACAAAAAAGGATGTCGATTTGATTCTGCAGAACGCGCGCGCTCTTAAGGAAATTTCTTACAGACCGATCAAAAAAGTTCCAACTCTTCGGGGAAAACAAGTTCTTCTCTGTTTTTTTGAGGACAGCACCAGAACGCGCCTCTCTTTTGACATCGCCGCTAAAAGGCTCTCGGCCGATACCGCAGTTATAACGAAGAGCGGCAGCTCAATGGCAAAAGGGGAAACAATTCTGGATACAATCAAAAACCTTGCCGCGATGCAGGCGGATGTTATCGTTATAAGGCATAAGGAGGCAGGCGTTCCATGGGAGGTTGCCAAAGCGTTTCCCCAGATATCCGTGATAAATGCCGGCGATGGAATGCATGAACACCCGACCCAGGCGCTTCTTGATCTAATGACGATTCAGGATGCAAAGGGTGGGATTGGAGGCTTTCACGTTACAATAGCAGGAGATATTTTTCACTCCAGAGTTGCCCGGTCTAATATGATTCTTCTGAAAAAGATGGGGGCAAAGGTTCATGTTTGCGCTCCAAAAACGTTCCTGCCTAAAGATATTGAAAAGTACGGCGTTATCGTTCACACGAGGCTTGAAGATGCTGTTAAGGTTTCCGATGTTTTAATGATGCTCAGAATCCAGATGGAGCGGCAGGACGGTTTCTTTTTCCCGAGCGCAAGAGAGTATTCCAAATATTTCGGCTTGACGCGCGAAATTATGAAGCTTGCCAAAAGAGATATTGTTATCATGCATCCGGGCCCCGTCAATCGCGGTCTTGAAATCGAACCTGAAATTGCGGACGGCGTGCAATCAGTGATATTGGATCAGGTCGAAAACGGCGTTGCGGTCAGAATGGCGCTGCTATATTTGTTGTGCGGGGGGAGGGAATAAACCGGAGAAGACATCAGAAGTCAGAGTTCAGAAGTTAGAAAACAAAATCTGACTTCCGACTTCAGACTTCCGACTTCGTGAGTATTAAAATGAATGAACTTATTATAAAAAACGGCCATGTCATAGACCCGTTAAATAATATTGACGGAAAATTTTCCGTTACTATTCGCGACGGTAAAATCTTCGATATCAAAAAGAGCGGGGGCCGTACCGGTGCGAACGGGTCGGCGATAGACGCCTCTGGCGCAATTATTGCGCCGGGATTTGTCGATATACACACTCATCTGCGCGAGCCGGGGTTTGAATACAAGGAAGATGTTACAAGCGGCCTTAGGGCAGCAGCGGCTGGAGGTTTTACGTCTATCTGTTGCATGCCGAACACTAATCCAGTGAACGACAGCGGAAATATTACCGAATATCTGCTTAAAAGAGCCTGTTCAGTCGGATTATCGAGGCTCTTGCCGGTTGGGGCAATTTCCAAGGGTCTCAAAGGAGAGCAGCTGGCTGATATAGGCGATCAGGCCTCAGCAGGAGCTGCGGCGGTATCAGATGACGGCCGCTCTGTCATGAATTCGCTTTTAATGCGAAGGGCGGCCGAATATGCATCTACCTTTGGTTTGACGATAATGGACCATTGCGAAGATGCAAACCTTGCCGCTAATGGAGTGATGAATGAAGGATGGGTCGCTACCGAACTTGGTTTAAGAGGCCTCCCAAGCGCGGCTGAAGAAACGCACGTGGCAAGAGATATCGCACTTTCCAAATTAACCGGCGCGCATTTTCATCTCACGCACATAAGTTCAGCCGGTTCGGTTGAATTAATCAGAGCTGCAAAAAAGAAGCGCATTAATGTAACTGCCGATTGCACACCGCATCATCTCGTTCTCACAGATGAAGCTGTGCGGGGGTATAATACAAACTTCAAAGTCAATCCTCCTTTGAGGAACGCTGAAGATGTAAAAGAGCTTATCAGGGGGCTTATTGATGGCACGATTGATGCGATAGCTTCGGATCATGCGCCTCAGGGGGTGGTCGATAAAGAGTTAGGATTTGATACGGCCGCTTTCGGCATGATAGGCTTGGAGACCGCGCTTCCGGTTGTGTTAAAGCTGGTTCACGAGAGAAAAATATCTCTTAAAAGAATGATAGAGCTTTTTGTTTCGGGGCTTAATGTTTTGCAAAAGAATAAATACAGCGGTGGCATTAAAAAAGGCTCGGTAGCCGACGTAACGATTTTTAATATGAATGATAGCGTTACGATCGATTCATCAAGGTTTTATTCAAAAAGCCGCAATACGCCGTTCGGCGGCTGGAAACTGAAGGGGAAAGTTTTATACACTATTGTTGGGGGCCGCGTCGTATTTGACCATGAAAAAGGCATATCTTTTGCTGGCGGATGGTAGGGTTTTCTGTGGAAATTCTTTCGGCTTCGAAGCCGAAACTTCCGGCGAAGTAGTTTTTAACACATCCATACAAGGGTATCAGGAAATTTTAACCGATCCATCATATCACAGCCAGATTGTGGTAATGACATATCCGCATATCGGCAACTATGGCATCAATCCGGATGATATGGAGTCCGAGAAGGCGCATGTTGCCGGGTTTATTGTCAAATCCTATTGCGAATTCCCAAGCAACTGGCGTTTAAAAGAAACGCTCGCCGAATTTCTAATCAGGCACAAAATTGTTGCCGGAACAAATTTTGACACCCGTTCAATTGTCCGTCATATACGCGATAAGGGAGCAATGCCGGCGATATTATTTGTCTGCGATAAATTGCCGGAGGATGCTCTTTCCAGAGTGCGTGCGCTCCCTTCAATGAACGGACAGGATCTGGCGAAAGAAGTGACATGCAAAACGACACATCGTTTTGCATGTCATCCTGAGGGAGCATTAGCGACCGAAGGATCTCCCGCAATCCAGTACAGGAGATTCTTCGTCCGCCAAAGGCGGACTCAGAATGACAGACACGTAGTTCTCTACGACTTCGGCGTTAAATTAAATATCATTCGCATGCTTCAGGAGAGGGGCTGCGATGTGACAGTTGTTCCGGCTGCTACGAGCGCGGAAGAGGCCCTAGCCATGAAGCCGGATGGAGTTGTTCTTTCCAATGGTCCCGGCGATCCGGCAGCAGTAACTTACGCGATAGAAAATATTAAACAGTTGCTTGGGCGAGTGCCGATCTTTGGCATATGTCTCGGCCATCAATTATTAGCGCTGGCTCTCGGAGGCCGAACATATAAATTAAAATTCGGCCATCGCGGTGGCAATCAACCGGTTAAGAATTTAAAGACAGGCCGCGTTGAGATAACGAGCCAGAATCACGGATTTGCGGTGGATGCCGATAGCTGGATGCCCGACTTTAGTCGGGGATTTTCCCCCGCTAAAGCGGGGCATCCACGCAGTAGAGTTAAAATCACTCACATCAACTTAAACGACAACACAGTTGAAGGGCTCGCCGCACCAGATTTAAAAGCATTTTCCGTGCAATATCATCCGGAAGCAAGCTCCGGTCCGCATGATTCGAAGTATTTGTTTGATGAGTTTATTAAGTGCATGTCATCCTGAGCGAAGCGAAGGATCTCCCTCAACTCGATATAGGAGATTCTTCGTCCGCAAAAGGCGGACTCAGAATGACAGAAAACAATGCCAAAACGAACCGACATCCATAAAATTCTCCTCATCGGCAGCGGGCCGATTGTTATCGGCCAGGCGTGTGAGTTTGATTATTCCGGCACGCAGGCCTGCAAGGCTCTAAAAGAAGAAGGTTATAAAGTTATCCTTGTCAATTCCAATCCCGCAACTATTATGACCGATCCCGAACTCGCCGATGCAACATATATTGAGCCTCTCACATTAGATTTTCTTTCTAAAATAATCGAAAAAGAGCGTCCCGATGCTTTGCTTCCGACAATTGGCGGTCAAACCGGATTGAACTTATCGTTAAAATTAGCCGAGGAGGGTGTTCTCAAAAAATATGGCGTTGAACTTCTAGCCGCCAACATTGAAGCAATAAAAAAGGCCGAAGATAGGCATCTTTTTAAAGAAGCGATGTTAAAAATAGGCTTAAGCGTGCCGAAAAGTATCATCATAACTTCAGTTGAAGATGCGATTACAGCAAAAGATTTTATAGGCTTTCCGGCTATCATTCGTCCGGCATTTACGTTGGGAGGCAGCGGCGGAAATATCGCTTATAATTCAGATGATTACACTAAAATGGTAGAATATGGTTTAATGTTAAGTCCGGTCCACCAGATCCTGTTGGAAGAGGGTGTAATTGGCTGGAAAGAGTATGAACTGGAAGCGATGAGAGATAAAAATGATAACGTTGTTATCATCTGCTCGATAGAAAATGTGGATCCGATGGGAATTCATACCGGCGATTCGATTACGGTGGCGCCGCAGCAGACATTAAGCGATAAAGAATACCAGACAATGCGCAATGCGGCTATTGCTGTGATACGAGAGATAGGTGTTGATACTGGCGGTTCAAATATACAATTTGCCGTGAATCCTAAAAACGGCAAAATGATTGTGATTGAGATGAACCCCCGCGTTTCGCGTTCGAGCGCGCTTGCTTCAAAGGCGACCGGTTTCCCAATTGCAAAGATAGCTGCGAAACTGGCGGTTGGCTATACGCTCGATGAACTTCCGAATGATATTACAAAAGAGACGTTGGCTTCGTTTGAGCCTGCAATCGATTATGTCGTTACAAAAATTCCAAGATTCGCGTTTGAAAAATTTCCGCATACGGAACCGGTTCTCACAACTCAGATGAAATCGGTCGGAGAAGTGATGGCGATAGGCAGGACATTTGAAGAATCGTTTTTAAAAGCGCTTCGATCTCTTGAATGCGGATGGAATGGTCTGGACCATTGTGAGGACGCGACACATGAAGAAATTTTAAAGCGTCTGCAGAAGCCGGCCCCTGATAGGATATTATGGGTGGGTGAAGCATTTAGACAGGGCGTAGGAGTGGATGAGGTGTATGAGTTGACAAAAATAGATCCATGGTTTTTATATAAGATCAGATTTCTTGCTAACGAACCAACGAACCAACATACTAACGTACGAAGTTACCGCACCGTCGACACCTGCGCCGCCGAGTTTGTCGCGCATACGCCGTATTTTTATTCTACCGAAGGGGAGGAAGATGATTCTTTCGACCATCGAACCAACGAACCAACGAACCAACGTACGGTTGTCATCTTGGGCAGTGGCCCCAATCGCATTGGTCAGGGCGTTGAGTTCGACTATTCCTGTGTTCAGGCAAGCAAGGCGCTTAAAGAGCTGAAAATAAAATCCGTAATGATCAATTGCAATCCCGAAACAGTTTCGACAGATTATGACACTTCAGATAAATTATATTTCGAACCTTTAACATTTGATGATGTGATGCCTATTCTCGACCGAGAAAATCCTCTTGGAGTGATTGTGCAGTTTGGCGGCCAGACTCCGCTAAAACTGGCGCTGCCGCTCAAAAAAGCCGGTGTTCCAATTTTAGGCACAGATCCTGTAAATATAGACAGAGCGGAAAATAGGAAATTATTTAACGAGGTAGTCGCAAAGTTGAAATTAAAACAGCCTGAAGCTGGGTTAGCATCAGATATTGCCGAAGCAGTAGCTGTCGCGGAGAAAATCGGTTATCCGGTCTTGGTAAGGCCGTCTTATGTTTTAGGCGGCCGCGCAATGGAAATTGTCTATGATGCGAGCGGATTAAAATTTTACATGAGCTACGCGGTCAAAGCATCGCCGGAGCATCCGGTTCTAATTGATAGATTTTTGAAGAACGCGATTGAGGTCGATGTCGATGCGGTTTCCGACGGAACGGATGTTTTTGTGGCAGGGGTCATGGAACATATAGAAGAAGCCGGCATTCATTCGGGCGACAGCAGCTGTGTCCTGCCGCCGCATACGTTGTCTGAAACAGTAGTCGCTGAAATAAAGAGGCAGACAATAATGCTCGCGAAAGAACTTGGCGTTGTCGGCTTGATGAACATTCAGTTCGCTGTGCAAAATGGGGAAATTTACATTCTCGAAGTTAACCCCCGCGCCTCGCGCACGGTCCCGTTTGTGTCAAAGGCAATTGGCCTTTCGCTCGCAAGAATTGCAACGAAGGTTATGCTTGGGCATAAGTTAAAGGATTTGAACCATCGAACCATCGAACCATCGAACTATCGAACAAGTCACTATTCCGTCAAAACCC
Source organism: Desulfobacterales bacterium (assembly GCA_020056865.1). Next base: position 722 of record JAGVGX010000111.1, on the reverse strand, counting down.
CAGTGTTCCCCTTCAATAAATTTCCCGGCGTGGATACGCTCCTCGGCCCGGAAATGAAATCAACCGGCGAAGTGATGGGGATTGGAAAAACAGTTGGCGAAGCATTTGCGAAGGCGCAGGAGGCGGCAGGAAACAAACTGCCTCAATCAGGCACCGTTTTCATAAGCATTAAAGATGAAGACAAAGAGAAAATTATAGATATAGCCACGTCCTTAGTCGAATCCGGTTTTAAAATCATCGCGACGCGCGGCACGAGATTATTTCTTTTAGATAAAGGAATCCCTGCGACGGGAATTAATAAATTCCGCGAAGGTTCGCCGCATGTAGTCGATGCAATAGCAAACGGTAAAATCGCGCTCGTCATAAACACAACCGACAGCAAACCATCGATCGGCGATTCATTTATCATTCGCCGCACAGCCCTTGAACGCAATGTGCCGTATTTCACAACAATTGAGGGGGCAAAAGCAGCGGCAGAATCCGTTAAATTGTCTCTAACTGACATTTGCGTGGAATCATTGCAGCGCTACAATCAACATTGACGAAACTTATTTTGTATAATAAAGCGTTTTATAGATGGTAAACTTCATATCCATTGCGAATATTGCCCCGTCGGCATTTCCGGAGTGGTGAAAAATGTTGCTTTTTGTCATTGCGAGGAGCTTTAGCGACGAAGCAATCTTAGTGTAAACCATTGATTTCACTGGATCGCCACGTCGGCC
>JAGVGX010000203.1 GCA_020056865.1 Desulfobacterales bacterium | reverse complement strand
GGATCAATGCTTTTAAGCTGAAGAACGATACTCTCAGCGCCGTATTCATTAATACATTTTTTTGCCCATGCCGCTACGTCTGAAACAACATCCTTAAAATGGCACAATACGGACTCCGGCCATTCGTCTGGTTTAATGTCCCAAATTTCCATTGCGACTTTAGGCTTATTTGGCATATCTCCTTCAAAAAAATAAAAAGGATAGCTCGTCTCGCCTCCGACAGTTACAGCTTTTTCACCTTTTCCTATGGAAATTTCCTTGATGCTGCCGGCATAAGATTCTTTATTAATTGAAAAGCCCAATGTTGCCTCCTCTATAGATTTTTCTATAAAAAAAATTGAAAATAACGTTTGATTAAAACCATTCACAAAAAAGAGATTAAAACCCCCTGGTAATAAATTTCACGCCTCCCTTCATATGTTTATTTTTTCTGTATATTATACGATTATATATATCGATTTTATTAAAAATTTATACACATATAGCCTTATACCATATTTAAATGTTTCATATACATTCAAACCATTAAATTGTCAATACCTGGGCAACATCTTTGTAAATTTCAATTTTGAAAATTGATGATGTGTTTTGTATACTTTTTATCAATCCGCAAGATGAAATATTATCAAGGGGCAGGTTTCCTGTTTCTGCTTTCAAGTCGCGCTTTTACCTTTGGAAAAAGCTTCATATTTGTATGGGGCAAAAACAGGGCGGCCATATATTTATCCATAAATGAAGGGGTTTCCGACAATTCAAAATTGGTCATTTTTTTTGTTACTTCAACCACATCCTTTCTTATTCTGTTGGTAAGCGAACTCATCTCTGCTCCCAAAAGTGAACCATTTCCAATATAGATAATTTTTTCAGGTTCTATTTCCGGGATCAACCCTACGACCATCGCTTTTTCAAGATCAACATAACTTCCAAACCGTCCTGCAAGAAAAATCTGTTCAACGTCTGAAAAAGTGACACCGACCTCTTCACACAAGGTTTGGCAACCGCTGTATATGGCCCCTTTTGCACGAATAAAATTTTCTATATCAATCTCAGTTAAAACAACATCCCTGTCAACCTGAGTTTCTTCTTTCCATGCCAGTACATACTCATATACGTCATTTCTTTCACGAATACGAGGTGTATCAAAATTCCGGTTAAATTTCCCCGCATAATCAATAAGCCCTGTTTCAAACATGCTTGCCACCATAACAATCAATCCTGATCCGCAAATGCCCTTGGGTCTTACACCACCAATCGTTATATTCATAGGTTCAAAGGTAACAGGATCTATAGAAAAACCTTCTATAGCGCCCGTTGCAGCGCGCATGCCAAATTCAATTCCGCCTCCTTCAAATGCAGGCCCTGCTGAACATGCAGCACATGCAAGCCAGTCTTTGTTTCCGAGAACAATTTCAGCATTGGTTCCAATATCGATCAACAACGTTAGTTTATCGGTACGGTACATGCCAGATCCCATAACTCCGGCAACAATATCCCCGCCAACATAACTTGAAATAACCGGATATATAAGCGCTGTAACGTGATCACCCAAATGAAGACCAATATCCGAAGCATTAATGGGAGGGTATAAGGTGGAAGCTGGCACATACGGAGAACGCCTTATGTACGTAGGGTTAACCATGAGCAACAGCTGGGTCATGGTTGTATTTCCTGCAATCGTAATGGTAGAAATGTGGTCTACATCAATTTTTGAACTGTCAACGATCTTTTTGATGATTTTGTTTATGGTTTTCACTACAACTGAATGAAGCTTTTTAAGGCCACCGGGTTTTTCAGCATACATAATTCTTGTTATGACATCTTCACCATAACTGACCTGGCTATTGAAATCACTATATTCAGCAAGGCTCTCACCAGTAAAAAGGTCTAAAAGCTTACCCGTAATGGTCGTTGTACCAATATCCAACGCCACGGCATAATTGTACATCGTTGTATCACCTGGCTGGATATTAATGATATGCGTTTTGCTTTTTTCGTTCACCGGACGAACAAGGGTTACAGTAACCTTGAAACCTTTCTGTCTGAAAATATCAGGAATCCTGCGGATAACCGGCAGATCAACAACAAGGCGGTGCTCTTTATGATACTGGTAAAGGAAACTAACCAGCCTTGTGACATCCGGGAGATGATCCTGGGCATCCGGCTCAGGCAGCTCCATGTATATTTTTTCTACAGGAGGCACAAAAAGGCCTTTTTCTTTTAAATCTTCAAAATCGATCTTTTTCATTCGTGCAGTGACACGCGGGGAAGCCTGTATATTCAACACACGTTCATCTATCAAAGACTCGGTAGGAATTCGAACAACAAGATCGCCCTTAACAACGGAATGACATGCCAGTCTGTATCCCTTCTCAACATCCTTTTTATCAAGTTTCTCGGTTACGCCGCCGTCTACATCCCCTTTTTCAATAATAACGCGGCACTTCCCACACACCCCTTCTCCACCACAGGATGCATTAATATGAACACCGGCTTCCATTGCCGCCCGTAAAAGATTTTCTTTATCTTGAACAACTGCTTTTCTGTTAGCAGGTTGAAATAATATGTTATGCGTGGTCATGAATAATGCCCTTTTATATTTTTCAGTTCACACAATTAAATACACAATTCCTAAATTTTTTATAGTAATATCTGGCAAAGAGAATTGTAAATGTTTTTTTAAATAATTAATAATTTTTTATCAAAATACGGCAATCCAAAACATGGATGGTATCCAAACCTCTATCAGGAACATCAACAAAAACCGTATTTAAAAAAAAGACGATATGAACTGGCGGGAAATTGATAAAAAAAGAAAAGACGTCATTAGATATGTTACATTTTTATGGGATGTTGCAAATTGACCCCATGCATTGATTCAAGTGTTTCTCATTGATTAACACATGGGGTTGTATGAATTTCAGTCTGAATTACAATTGTATAATTCCATGTTTTTTCCATGGCCTTTCATCTCTTTTATCTTTTAACAGATCAAGCGCATGGATCAGTGTAATTCTTGAGCGTTCAGGCTCGATAACATCGTCGATATATCCTCTCGAGGCTGCCATATATGGGTTTACCCAGGCATCTGAATAGTCCTGAATCCGTTTTTTTCTTATCTCATCAGGGTTTTCGGCAACCGCTATTTCCTTTGCATAAAGGATACTCGCCGCGGTTTGAGGCCCAACAAGAGCAATTTCAGCAGTAGGCCAGGCATAAACCATGTCCGACCCTAAAGGAGCATTACACATACACAGCTGAGATCCGGCATAAGAATTCCTGATAATAAGTGTTATTTTAGGCACAGATGCCTCTGTTACAGCATGCAGCATCTTGGAACCGTTCTTTATTATCCCTTTTTTTTCCTCCTCGTATCCGATCATAACGGCTGTTGAATCATGTAAAAAAATTAAGGGAATATTATAAACATCACATAGTCTTACAAATCTGGCATGCTTATTGGAGGCCTCCACATTAATCGTTCCTGCAATGTATTCGGAATTGTTCGCTACAATGCCTACAGATTGCCCGTTTAAACGGGCAAAACCGGTTATCATATTTTTTGCGTATCTTGCCTTAACTTCAAAAAAATCGCCGCTGTCTACAATGTCCTTTATTATCCTGTACATATCAAAAGGCACTCTGGAATTTTTAGGCAGAATCTCAAGAATCCCTTTGTTCATTCGAGCAGGTGAGTCCCCTGTTTCAATAACAGCGGGTTTTTCTTTATTATTTGAAGGCAAAAAGGTCAAAATTCGCTTCGCTATACCGATGGCCTCTTTTTCATCTCCGGCCACAAAGTCACACAATCCTGTAGTTTCGCTCTGCATCTTTGAGCCGCCAAGATCTTCTTCTGTTTTTTCATACCCAAGCATCGCCTTAACAAATGCAGGGCCACCCATATACATGCGGCTTTGGCCTTCAACCATGATAATAAAATCCGTCAACGCGGGGCCATAAGCGGCTCCGCCACCGCAACTGCCAAGCAGAAGAGTAATTTGGGGAATTACGCCTGAATAAAGCGTATGCCTTCTGAACAATTGGGCGTAAACTTCGCTGGAATCCTGGCCTTCCTGCAGTCTCCCCCCCCCTGAATCAATCATCTGTATAAAAGGAGCGCCACATTTTGCTGCCGTATCAATGAGTTTGCACATTTTTTTCCCATGCATTTCACCAAAGGTTCCCGCTAATGAAGTAAAATCTTCAGCAGCTACAAAAACGTTTCTGCCATAAATTTTCCCACTGCCTGTAACAACGGCATCCCCCGGAACATCTACGTTATTCATCCCAAAAAGCGTACACCTGTGCTCTACCAGTGCATCGATTTCTGAAAATGTACCCGGGTCAAATATCAAATCAATCCTTTCTCTGGCAGTAAGTTTCCCACGACTATGCTGCTTTTCTATATTTTTTAACCCGCCCATCTGATAAATTTTTTTCTTTCGCTCTCTTAAATCCAAAAGCTTTTTTATGTTTGGATGCATTTTGTATCCTTTTTCCATTATCTCTTTCTCCCAAATGAAACGTATTGTTTATAGGCAGTTAATTTTTAAAGATAGCCTGTAACTTCAAAACAATTTTTTTCAAGATGATATGTCATCTGATTTAAAGTTTTATTTGCATCTGAAAATCAGCAGGTAGGTTCCCTTCCTTTTTAAGCTTGGCTGTTATCATTTCACTTAATTTTTTTTTCATGATCTTCCCACCCGCTGATTTTGGCATTTCATTTATAATTTCAAAGCGTTCGGGGAGTTTCCATCTGGCAATTTTTTTATCTTTAAGAAACAATATCATTTCTTCAAAAGAAACATCACTGTCTGGCCTGAGAACTGCAAAAACGCATACTCTTTCGCCAAAAACCGGGTCCGGCATTGCAGCAACAGCAACCTCAGCAAGATCCGGATGTTCGTACAACAGTCCTTCAATTTCAACAGGACTTATATTTTGCCCCCCCCGTATAATCATTTCCTTAATCCTGCCGGTAATATGCAGATAACCGTCTTTGTCGATAAAACCAACATCTCCGCTTTTATAAAATCCATCACGCGTAAAACAGGCCGTATCATTTTCGATACTGTTGACATAACCATACATATTATCAGCTCCACGCCACCATATTTCACCTTCTTTACCGTCTTGAGCTTTCGTTCCTTTATCATCAATCACAATTTTAAGTTCAGAAGTATTACATGGTCTTCCTACAGTTTCCCATCTTTTTTCATCCGGATCGTTCACGTTTGCCATTACCGGAGCGCCAGCATCTGTTGAGCCATAAGCACTTAAAACTTTGCATTTGAACCTGTTTTCAAATTCTTTGATCTTTTCAACAGGGAACTTTGCGCCTGCATTAAATAAACATCTAAAATGATCAAAATTATAACGCTCCACGTCTTCGGATAATATCTTGATCGCCTGGGTAGGAACCATTACTGCAACGGTACACTTTTCTTTTTCCATGATACTAAGGGCATCAACAGTATCCCACTTGTCAAGTGTAACAACCGTTGCTCCCATGCAAAGCGGTCCCAACATGGGAAAGCCATACCCTGTAGATCCTGTGTTTGCTGGCGCTATAGCTGCAACAATATCCGATTCTTTAAGGTTCATTGATAAACCACACCCTTGATGAACAAAAACAGCATAGGTATTGTTGACACTCCAACAGGATATCTTTGGCAAATCCGTAGTTCCTGAACTGCATACAAGATGTCTGGGTGAATCTCCTGAAGCTCTGAACGGTTTAAAAAAGTCAACCGAATCATCTATTTTTCGAGGCTGTTGGAAAATCTGATCCGCGCTTACCATTTCAGATGGCACATCTTCACCTGTAACAATGATGTGCTTAAGAAAAGGCAAATCAGGTTGCAACATTTTAATTAATTTTACAAAATCGTAACCACGATAGATGTTGGGAACAAGGATCGCTTTGGCTTTTGATATGTTCAACAGATGGCGCATTTCATTCTCACGCCACCCATCTGACAGCGCTATAAAAGACATATCCAGATAATCACAGGCTATTTCCGTTAAAGGTATTTCAGCGCAGTTAGGTCCCTGAATCGCAACAACATCTCCAGGCCTAAGTCCCGATTCATAAAAGAAAAACGCCAATCTTTTTGCCATTTGAACAAATTGGTTATATGTCAGGCGCCATCTTGAGTCTATAAATGCCTCTTTATCGGGAAATTTTTTTGCATTTTCTTCAATAAATTCATAAAAAGGCTTATCCGGCCATGCGCCTGATTTACGATACTGCTTGTTTGTTTCATAGTGATACCAAACCGTATTCACGTTTAACATGTTGGATATACCTCAATAAAAACCTGACAGAATTAATATCCGGATTCATGGGCAACAATCGTTCTATGATATGTCCCGCCGCCATAGGTTAACTGAAGAGACTTTGCATGCTTATAATAAAAATGAAGGTTACATTCATCGGTAAAACCCATTGCGCCATGGAGCTGGTGCGCCTGCGCAGTGACTCTCTGGTACGCATCTCCGGTCCAGGATTTTGCACTTGAAGCTTCTTTCCTACATGACAGGTTTTCGCTGAATCGCCATGCCGCCTGATACGTAATATGCCTGGATGCCTCTGCATCCATAGCCATTTCAGCACAACGGTGCTGCAGCACCTGAAATTTTCCTATTGGGACACCAAACTGAACCCTTTCCTTGATATATTTTACGGTGATATCGAGTGCTTTTTGCATGCCTCCGACCATTTCTATACTTCGGCTGACTGCAAACAAAGGCATCAGAGCTTCAATTATATCCCATCCGGAACCGCTTTGACCTATTAAATTCTCTTCCAGAACCATAACCTTGTCAAAGATAATTTTATTATACCTTTCTAAAGCAAAGGTCTGCATAGGTGTTATTTGAATCCCCTTGGTTTTTGTATCAACAAGAAAAAGAGAGCTTAGGTTATCTTTATTTTCTTTTGCACAGCAAATCAGGTAATCACTTGAATCTGCAAACGGCACAAAAAACTTAACACCGCTTAACATATACCCTGCATCTGTTTTCTCAGCAGTCATATTGATTTGATCTTCTGACCAGCCATTGGCAGTTTCAACACAAGCCAGTGTTACAATCAAATCTCCATCAGCCATCATGGGAAGGGTTTTCTCTTTCATCACATCCGTCCCGTAACCGGATAATATGGAGGCACCAATAATTGAACTGGCAAACAAGGGACTTGGGAATAACGATTTACCGATTTCTTCAAGTATAGGACATATGTCCAATAAGTTTCCCCCTACCCCGTTGTATTTTTCGTCAACCAGCATGCCAACCCATCCCAAGTCAACAATTTTTTTCCAAAGCGCTTCTGAATACCCTTTTTTATCCAATACGTCTCTTAACAACTCAAACGTCCATTCCTTATTAAAAAACGTCCGTGCAGAATCCTGATACATTTTTTGTTCTTTTGTATATTGATAATCCATTTTAAGTATCGTCTCCATTGTAACCTGCTTATTTTTTATTAAAAACCAGTCCCAAACCGCGTGTAGCAATAATGCCTTTGAGTATCTCGCTGGCACCCCCTTGAATCGTAAAAGAAGGGCTTACAAGATAAGACTCTGCCATATCTCCATTAAAAAGGGCATCTGCATCATTCGGCATCACCATGCCGAATTCACCAATCATTTGCGTTGCCACATCGCCTAATTTTTGCTCAAAGCGCGTGCAAAATGCCTTGCTGATAGACGACTCGGGATTAGGAATTTTACCCTGATCAATTGTCCATGCAACCTTGTAACACAGGAGTCTTCCCACTTCGAACTCGATCTCAAGATCAGCCATTTTGTCTCTAATCAAAGAATCTGAAGACAATGTCTGATTTTTTTTAACATGGGATCTAAGATTCTCCAGAACAGGATAATTCTGCATTAATCTTTCCAGCCCTGCTCGTTCATAATCCACCTGAGACAACATCTGATAGAAACCTCTGTTTTTTTCCCCCACTAAATAACGTTTGTGTACCCGTACATTATCAAAAAAAACCTCGTTAAAATGATGGCTTCCCGCCATATTAACGATAGGCCGTACCGTAATACCGGGCGTATTCATATCAACAATGATTTCACTCAAGTTTTTATATTTAGGAGCAGCCGGATCCGTCAATGTCAAAATCCATATAAAATCTGCATGATGTGCATCAGATGTCCAGATTTTCTGGCCGTTTATAACAAAGTAATCGCCGTCTTCAAAAGCCTCCGTTGATACGGCCGCCACATCAGAACCGGCATCGGGCTCGCTTAAACCAAGAGCAAATGAAATTTTAGCCTTTATAATCTTTGGCAAAAATTCTTTTTTTAATTCTTTACTTCCAAAATGAAGCAGTCCTGGGCCTATTTGACGCTCCCCAAGCAAATGATACATCAAGGGCAACTGATATCTTAAAAGTTCTTCCATCAAAATCGCTCTTTCCACATAAGTTCTTTCTGCTCCCCCATATTCCTTTGGCCACGTAAGCCCCAGCCATCCTTTTTCAGCAAGTCTGCGTGAAAATTCCGGAGAAGACCCCTCAAGGTAATAATTGCTCCTTGTCTTAAAATTATCTTTTTTTATCTCTTCTTGAACAAAAGCCTTCACTTCTTTTCGAAGCTGTTCCTGTTCCTTAGAAAAAGAAAAATCCATACTAAACCTCCTTAAAATCGCCCGTTAAGCAAAAAAACAAATCA
>JAGVGX010000047.1 GCA_020056865.1 Desulfobacterales bacterium | reverse complement strand
TGATGAAAAAAAACAGCGTGATTGTATGGTTAAGAGCAACACCTGAAACCATAAAAAAACGAATTATTAAAGATAACAACACAAAAGATTCAAGGCCATCATTGACATCTAAAGGTTTACTTGAAGAAATTGAAGAAACCTTGTTGTTTCGAAACCCGCTATATGAAGATGCCATGGATTTTTATGTTGATACCGATGGTGTTGACATAGATGATATTTGCAAAACAATCATTACAAAAATGCAACATTTAGATCATCAACACGGGGTGTAACATGTCCGGTAATACGTTTGGTGTTTTATTTAAAATTACAACCTGGGGTGAATCCCACGGAGATGGTGTTGGCGTTATTATTGACGGATGTCCTCCGAGAATTAAGCTTGATGAATCAGTTGTTCAAAAAATGCTTGACCGGAGACGACCGGGTAAAGGTGTTGCGAGCACAAGCAGAAAAGAGCCGGACAGCATCATGATTATGTCAGGGGTATTTGAAGGCATGACAACCGGCACCCCGATCATGTTAATGGTGCATAACAAAGATGCAAAATCAAGATCATACAAGCCATATGCTGATCTTTTCAGGCCCGGTCATGGAGATATTACCTATCAGGAGAAATACGGAATACGAGACTGGCGTGGTGGTGGACGGTCTTCTGCGCGGGAAACGGTCGCACGGGTTGCGGCAGGTGCTGTTGCAAGGGCTGTCCTTAAAGAAAAAATTAACGTTTTTGCATATACAATCGAACTCGGGGACATTAAAGCTGCGAAAAGAGATTTAAGCATTATTGATAAGAATATGTTTTGTTGCCCGGACCGCAGCGCAGCTAAAAAGATGGAACAATCTGTTGCAAAGGTGAAGCAAGCCCAGGATTCTCTTGGGGGAATTGTAGAAATTCTAATCAAGGGCGTGCCTGCAGGTCTGGGTGATCCTGTTTTTGACAAGCTTGATGCAGATCTGGCAAAAGCACTCATGAGCATAGGTGCCGTTAAAGGGGTTGAAATCGGCGCCGGGTTTCAGGCTTCAAAAATGATGGGGTCTGAAAATAATGACCCAATCACCCCTGATGGGTTTGCATCCAATCATGCAGGCGGTATTCTCGGCGGCATATCAAACGGCGATGATATTGTTATCCGGGTGGCTGTAAAACCGATTCCTTCGATAGGTATCGAGCAGCAAACCATTGACATGAACAACCAACCGAAGATGATTTCTGTAAAAGGCCGTCATGACGTTGCCGCGATACCCCGCATCAATGTTGTGTGTGAGGCCATGGTGTACCTTGTATTGGCTGATCATTTATTAAGGCATAAATCCATAACGTTACCATAATCGTTATATCTACACATACAGGTTGTCCTGATATTTCCTATGACTGGTTCAAAACCGATCGTATATGTTCAAAAGGGTAGGGGACCTTATGCCAATACCCGGGATGTTCTTGCGCAAATGGATTTGCGACATGTTCGAGGTAAAAAAGTTCTTCTTAAACCGAATATCGGCAGGGCTGCATCACCTGATACAGGTGTTATTACAAACCATGATGTTGTTGCTGCGGCTGTTGATGGATTCAGAGAATCGGGGGCTTTTGTAGCCATTGGTGAAAGCCCCATCGTTGGGGTTGACATAAATAAAGCTTTTGAGATTTCAGGGATCACCGGTATTGCAAAAAAACGAAACTGCCCGCTCATAGATATGAACAAGCGCCGATTTGTTGACGTTCAAGTTCCTGATGGGGTGGCCGTTAAAACCCTTAAGGTTTGCCCTGAAGCTTTGGAGTTTGATCATGTGGTGTCGATTCCTGTGATGAAGATGCACATGCATACGGGCGTTACCTTATCTGTAAAAAACATGAAAGGCTGTTTGTGGAGAAAAAGTAAGGTAAAGTTTCATATGCTTGCCCCGATAGAAGGAGAGGATGAAAAACCGATCAATATTGCAATAGCCGATATGGCTGGAGTTTTAAAGCCCCATATGGCGATTATTGACGGCACCATTGGCATGGAAGGTCTGGGCCCAAGTGCAGGGAGTGCCAAGCCTATGGATGTTGTTGTCGCAAGCTTTGACCCTTTTGCTGCAGATGCAATTGCCTGCAGACTTATGGGCACACACGCTCAAAAAATAGCACATCTTCGCATCGGATCAGATCGCGGCTACGGCGTCATTAGGGATGAAGATATTTTAGTGGAACCTGATCACTGGTTAATGTGGGCATCTGATTTTGAACGTCCTCCTGAAAATCTTGGTTTTGAATTTCCAGGCATCAATGTGATGGATAATCAGTCGTGCAGTGCATGTCAATCCACGCTTCTGTTATTACTCAAGCGCCACAAAGACAAACTTTTTGAATATTTTCCGTCGGACAAGCCATTAAACATAGCTATAGGCAAAGGAAATGCGGATGTTCCAGAAGGGACGATCTGTATCGGCAACTGCACTTCTGTTTGCAAGGATAGAGGGATTTTTATTCAGGGTTGTCCACCCGTGGGAAGTGAGATTCTTAACGCCGTTGCAGGAAAAGTGAGGAAGAATCTTGTTCGGGACTAACGAAACAGGTTCAGCCATTTAAAAAAATTATGTTTTATTCATAGTTACCGATAATATAGAATACAGGTTCCTTTTTGAATTTATTAAATTAAGTTGAAATTGTATTTACTTGCAAATTCATAAATGTTATTCTACCGCATTAGGGGAATAAAACATGGGGCAAAAAATCTTAATTATCGATGACAGCATGACTGTTCGCAAGGTTATCAGATCGTTTTTGATGGCTGAAGGCTATGAAGTGGTTGTAACAGCAGATGCTGCCAATGTGTCGGATTTAATGAAACATATTAAACCGGATCTTGTCATATTGGATATTATGATGCCGCAAATGGATGGATATACATTTTTGCGTCTTATCAATAAAGACGACCTGTTAAAAATGTTGCCGGTACTTGTTATGTCGTCTAAAAAAAAAGACGCTGTGAAGGATCTTTTTTCCTTTAAAAATGTATGTGGATATATTGAAAAACCATTTAAAAAAGAAGAACTTTTGGCTATAATAAAAGATACGTTACAAAAAAAAATAATAAACTAACGCATTCTTATTGTGCTAACACATCCATATTAATAAGCGTAAGATATTTGGAATGACGGTACCGGCGCATTCCCGGAAATCTTTCCGTTAGGATACCCAACCAAACTGCTTGAATTCCTTCTTTCAACTATAACCGTGTAAACAAAGAAAACATCGGCTTTCCATTTGCCGTGCTTCAAACCAATGCCGCTGAAAGTCATATGTGTGTCAGCGTCGCACATAAGAGGGGAGAGATATTTGGAATCTATAGAGTGTTCATCTTTCTGATAGCCTAAACGTAAAACGATTTGATCATTACACCAGTATTCCGCACCTACCTGATATTTCATCGTATCCCTTGAATCATCAAACAGATTCCCATCAAAAGCGCTAAATTTTTCAAAGCTGAATTTTGTTCGATCAAAATTTGACCAGTCCGACCATTGAGCCGTAACACTGAATGTAAACTTGGAATTAGGGCTGTATGCTATTCCCATTCTTACCATATGCGGCCAGTACAAATCCAGATCGACATCGCTTTTTGCACCCATGAATTTAGCCTCTCCATGTTGAGACGTTCTCATTGCACTTCGCCAGGAAAAACCAAGAGTTAACGTATCAGAAAGATCATAAAGAAGTCCTAAGGTTACGCCGTATCCAAAACCGTCTGTTTCTGTTTCCAGATATCCCAGATAAGTTCCTGCTAAACTTATGGGCTGGTCAAGTTCAGCTATTCCATAACCTATGTTTAGCTCAAGCCCTAATGACAGACGTGAATTTACCTTATATGCAACTGCTGGGGCAACGTAAAGAACCCCGGCAGATGATTTGATATCGTTAAATACGCCGTGAGCAGGATCATTTTTGTAATTAAAGCCTACGCCCAATGTGCTGAATAATCCCACACCGAAAACAACAGGCTGCAGACGATCCGTAGAATATCCGAACATGGGTAGAGATGCGGTAGAATGATTGGTTCGAGCATATCCGTTGCTGTTACGATATGTTGTTCTTATATGAGCAAACTCTGCACCACTTGAAATATGGGTGCCTTCAAGTCTGGCAAGACCGGCTGGGTTGTAATAAAAAGACGCGATAACATCGTCCGGGTTGGCTACAACACTTGCCATGCCCCCGCCAATAGCGCCAATTGCACCAGGTTCAGTAATATTTGTGTAACCCTTTTCAACAGAAATGAATAGAAAAACAGATAGTAAGAACAGAATCCCGGTAAATTTGTACATTTTTTATCTCTCCTTTTTATTCATGTTACACTTTAATTGCTTAAAGGCTGTGATGACATTAGGCCCATATGATATGAGTATGTCTAAATAAATAGAAAAAATTATGAAAACGATTTTAATTTCTTTATGCCATTTATTTCTCATAAACTATCATGTTAATTATGACAAGCAATATTTAAAAATGATAAATGATTTTTCTTTTTAAATTAGAAAGCTATCCTTGATTTTAAAAAAAATAGTGGAAGGCGCTCGTTTTTTCTGGCATATTTGTTGCATTTTGACATCAAGATGACCTTGTTGTTGGAATGAATATATGTTGATATGAGAAATTCAAATTATTTTTAACATCTTGTTATTATTGGAAGGTTAGTTTAAATATGCCTAATGAATCAAAAAAACCAGTTGCTATAGATTACTTTATCAAGCCCGGCTACATATTCGTATCTGCAAAACCTGCCATTATATCGGCAGTTCTTGGCTCCTGTGTGTCCGTTTGTATTTATGATAATAAACTTAAAATAGGGGGGATGAACAATTTCAAGCTTCCTAAAACTTCACAGAGTACTGAAGCTACGGCTCGTTTTGGAAATGTTTCTACATCTGCCTTAATCCGGAT
>JAGVGX010000092.1 GCA_020056865.1 Desulfobacterales bacterium | reverse complement strand
TTTTTCAGATATCCCCACATGAGCGATTTCCGGATCCGTATATGTACACCAGGGAATCATCAGTGATGACAGTTTTTTTCTGCCTTTGAAAAGCGCATTTTGGATAACAATACGTGCGGCAAAGTCGGCTGCATGGGTAAATTTATATGTCATGCAACAGTCGCCCACAGCAAATATGTTTGGGTGGATTGTTTGAAGTTTGTCATTTACAACAACCCCTTTTACTGCGTCATAAGTTACGCCAGCTTTTTCCAGGCCCATGTTTTCTACATTGGCAAGACGTCCGGTGCTGACAAGAATCTCTTCGATTTCAACCTGGTGTGAATTTCCATGGTGTTCATAGGTTATTACCTTGGTATTGTCCTTTTTTTCAATTTTTTTTAGACTGGCGTTGTGAATTAGCGTTACGCCATCGTTTATAAAATGTTTTTGAACAATATCTGCCGCATCTGGGTCTTCTCTCGGTAAAATATGGGCATCTTTACTAAAAAGCATGACATCGCTTCCAAGCATTGTAAAGGCTTGTGCCATTTCGCAGCCTATGGGCCCTGCACCGATAATGGCAAGGCGTTTCGGGAGTTCAGTTAAGGAAAATATCGTTTCATTGGTTAAAAAGCCGGTTTCGTCAAGTCCGTCAATAGGCGGTCTGTGAGCGCGGGCACCTGTTGCAATGACTGCTTTTTTAAACTTTAGATCCAGACCTTCAACAGTGACTTGATTGGAAGATGCAAACGAAGCATTGCCTAAAAATATATCTACACCCATATCTGCAAACCGTTTTACCGCATCGTGATAGCTGATTTTCGCCCGAATGCGCCTCATTCTTTCCATGACTGATGTGAAATTTACTGAAGCGCTGTCCTTTAATTGAATGCCGAAAAGTTCACAATTTTTAATATCTGAAGCTACACGAGAAGAATGAATGATGGTTTTGGAAGGTACACACCCGTAATTTAAACAGTCGCCACCAAAAAGATGCCGTTCCACAAGTGCTACTTTGGCACCAAGGCCGGCTGCTCCAGAGGCTGTAACCAGGCCACCGGTTCCTGCCCCGATAACAACAAGATTGTAGCAGGGAGCAGGTTCCGGATTTATCCAGTTATCAGGGAAAACATTGTTCACCAGTTCTTTATTAAATTCGTCATCCGGGGTCAATTTTTGTTGCTGATTCATGGTGATACTCCAATCATCAAAGAATGCATTGAAAGTTTATTTTTTATGCGGGTCGAATATACAAAAGAATAGGAATGTTTTGTTATCAAAACGTGTAGAAATAAGTCACGCTACAAGAAAATTTCAATTAAATTTTTCCTGAGCGGCCATCATCACAGGGGCCTTCCAAATCGTCCAATCTGGCATGCTCTGCTGTATTTGACGTCACGCATGGGGGCAAATCAACAACCTTTGCCATGGGTTTACCGCAGCACTCTGGGCTTTGATGTTTTGAATCTGTCAGCTCTTTTTCTTCCCCACAGGTGTTACATTTATACATGTATTTATCGTTCATAACTTCCCTCCTGTATGTTGTTGTAAAGAAATTGTCTTATGTTAATATAAATAGCATAACTAACAAAAAAAAGGTCTTAAAAAAAAAGAAGGGTTTAAAATGATAGGCAGTTTGTTAACGCTTCTGAGTTGCCTTCTGTTATTTTCTTTATCAATGACTTAACTATTATGGTGTTCACTATGTCGTTACAGGATGATTTATAATGTGATATGGCCAAAATAGGCCATTTTTTTCCTTTTTTGTTAATTTTGTGCTATGATATTTTAAAAAAGTTCCTAACTGTGATATTGAATCGTAAACATACATCCACTTTTTCGTTTTTAAGGCGAAAGAACATGGTCTATCTTCTATCATCACGCGTTTTATTCATTTCTAAAATTTCCAGTTTTTTTATTAGAAAACAAATTTTTTTGTTCCGGTTATAGTACAATTTGAATATGGCAAAAACATTTAATTTTTTATTTAAAGGAGGTGGTAATAAATACAGGAAATGCATCTATAATATAATTCTGTTAACCTTTGAAATCAACCTAACAGGTCTGAATTAAGGAGGAAAACAATGAAAAAGATTATTGCAGAAGTTGTGGTTTTTAGTTTTTTAATAGCGTGTTCTACGATTGCCTTTGCACAAATGCCTGAACCTAAAGCCTCTGACCTTTGGAATTACATAACAAAGGTATCTTTATACACAAATTGGTCATTCTGGCCTGATTATCAGGATATCCAGGAAGGCCGTTCACCCCATGGGTCTTTCAATAAAGTTTATGTCAATGATTTGGCTCTGAAATCCAAAACGCTTCCGGTTGCATACGGATCAATCCAGGTAAGAGAAACCTATGGTGCAGATAAGGAACTCAGGACGATTACCGTTATGTATAAAGTCAAGGGATATAACCCTAAAGATGGAGACTGGTTCTGGGCTAAATACTCAACACAAGGAAATGCTCAAGTTGCAGGAAAGCCCAGAGAATGTATCGGTTGTCATGGAACTCGATCCAAGAATGACTTTGTTATTGTGCATGAATTCAAATAAAATATGAATTCAATTAATATGATTCAGTTCATTGTGCAGGAGTTTAATAAAATCCTATGGAACGCGTATACCAACTTGTTGTTAACAGACCAAAGGCAGTCATATTACTTGTTTTTTTTATCACCTGTTTTTTTGCATACCATGCTCGGAGTATTCGTATTGACAGCTCAATTGAGAGCCTTTTACCGAAGCATGATGTAGAAAAAGATTACTATTACGAGATTCGCAAGGTTTTTGGCAGTGATGAAATAGGTGTTGTTGGTCTGATTACAGACAATATTTATACGCAAAAGGTTTTAAAAAAAATCAGTCGAATGACGGATGAAATTGCAAAAATTCCAGGCGTTGAAAAGGCCATCAGCATTACCAATGCAATTGATCCTGTTACAGATATCCTTGAACCGCCTCTTATCATGCCAAAAATCCCTTCTTCGCAAAAAGATTTTGATGCGCTTAGAGACAAGCTTTCCGGTATGCCGATTTATCTTAAAAATATAGTTTCTAAAGATGGCAGGGCTGCTGCGATTAACATCTTTTTTGCAAATATGGATGATGACGAGTTTTTACGTTTAGGGATTGATGATACGATTCAGGCTATTGTTGAAAGAGAAAATGGTCCGGAAAAGCTTTATTACACAGGCCTTCCCCACTTTAAGGCTCACTCTGCAAAGTCAATGAAAAAAGATCTGACGCGTTTTGTTCCTTTGGTGTTGTGTTGTATCTTTATAGTTCTTTTTGTCAGTTTTCATTCTGTGCGCGGAGTGCTGCTTCCTGTTTTGACAGTTATGATAGGGCTTATATGGACGCTTGGGATTATGGTTTTGACCGGAGCCAGTATCAGCCTGGGCTGCATAGCACTTCCTCCTCTTATTTTAGCCCTTGGCGCCACCTATTCTCTCCATGTTGTTTCCGAATATTATGAACAGGCTTTGCCGGGTCGGACTGTTCAGGATGTAGTACTGGAAACTTTAAGAAAGATTGCTGCTCCGGTATTCATTACAGCAATGACAACCGTACTTGGATTTTTTTCACTTTCTGTTAATCGTATCAGGGGTATACAGGACATGGGAATTTACGCTTCCGTTGGAATAACCATTGCTTTTATCCTAACCGTTGTATTTGTCCCGGCGGTTCTTGCAGGTATTCGTTTGCCTAAACAAGCACATGATGATTTCTCATCCAAACTGGCTGCTTTTTTAAGGAAGGTTGGTGATTTTGATATCCGTCACCATGTCCTGATTATAACCATTGGGGCAATTATTGTCGTACTGTCAGTATGGCAGATGTTTTCCATTGAGGTGGATTCAAATTTTCATTCCTTTTTTCGAAAAAATGATCCTATAAGACAAGCCACAGATGCCATAAACAACAACCTTGTGGGTAGTATGGCTTTTTACGTGGTGATTGAAGGTGGACAAGAAAATATAATTAAACAATACGATTCACTTAAAAGAATAAGAAAGCTCCAGAATTATATCGATTCGTTACCGGGTGTGGACAAAACCATTTCCTTTGTGGATTACTGTGAACTTGTTGACAGAAGCATCCAGGAGGATATTCTTTTAAATGAGGAAAACAATGATGGTGAAGCAAAACCATCTGAAATCAAAACTTTTTGGGAAAACCCATCCCAACTTGAAGGGGTGGGAGAAATTGTTTTTCTAAGTCCAAAAAATTTTTCAAGAGCGGTTAATTTGAATCTTAGCCGTTCGAATATTCTTGTAAGAACAACACTTTCAAGATCGAAAGATATTAAGGCTACAGTTAAAAAAATTAATGCGTTTGCAAAAGAAACGTTTCCTCCTGAATTCGATGTTCATGCGACTGGAAAACTGGTTTTACTTACCCGAACAACCAGTGATATTGTTATTGGTCAAATCAAGAGCCTTTCAATTGCTGCAGGTGTTATTTTCATTATCATGT